>PFDC01000021.1 GCA_002763035.1 Candidatus Pacearchaeota archaeon CG10_big_fil_rev_8_21_14_0_10_35_13
ACTATTATTCACTATTGAAACCACAGCTCCCAAATCCTCCATGCCAGCAACACTATCCCTAGCATTAAACTCAACATCAATATAAGAATCTTTCACCATTTTAACTCATAAAATAAAGGTAACAAGAGTATATAAACCTTACTTTCAAGTAGTAACACTGGAAAGGTTTAAATAGTATTCTGTGATTTAGGTTATTATGACCCAAACAATAGAAATACCTGTATATCGAGCGATTACAGGTAGCGGAAAATTTGCAAATCATCGCTGGACCCATGAAGGTGTTAGCGATGAAAGATTAGCCAAAAGAGGTATTTTCTGTGATAATAGATCATTCGCCCAATATAGTTCTCCACCTAGCTCTACAGGGCCTTATCTAAGAGTGCCTGGATTGCCGGTTTTTCTAAACTTTGATGAAGCAGTTTTTTGGGTAGACGGGAAAGAATATGAAACGGCCCCGGCAATTGTGGAAGCACAGCTAACAACCGAACATTTATTTGGTAATAATAGAAGAATAAGACTTGTTAGAAATTACTGGAACAAAGCAGAGGGATATGAACCAACAAATGAAGAAATTCAGAATCACTTAACTGGTAAAGAAATAATAAGGGGAGAATGTTTCTTACAAGGAGTAAACGGAAATAGGTTAGAGGAACAATTACACCACATTAAAAGAATATACCGCCCAAATAAAACTCAAGATGGACGATTTGATGTTAAAGAAGGATTTAAGGTAACTGAACCAGCCCAAGAATAAGAATTTTGGTATCAACCTAATCCCAATAAGACCTATATAAAAAACCACACTTACTTGTTCCTTGAAGGGCTACACAACAGGGGGCAGACTTCTTATTCTGGTTTGGGTCTCCACTTATAAACATCATCGTGGTGAGCGAAGTAGTATATGATGACTGTTCTGGTTACATGATTAATCTTGAATATTAGAACAAAACTATTATCGATATGAACCCTATTAAAACTCTTAAGAGGGGGATGCAAGAACTTATAATTATGATCAGGATCAATCCTTATCTTCTTAATTTTGTTATCAATAATCTCTAATTGTTTAAAATTCTTACGAGCTAACTTACCAAATATCCTATCAGCCTCTTCTTTAATCTCGAGATTATACATATAATTACCTCTTATAACGAGCTAAAAAATCCTTAACTACGACACTCTTCTGTTTTTCTATTTCATGAATCTTAGCAATAAAGTCCTGACGCAACTCAGGTTCATCCTCAAACTCAATATACTTACTAACAACAAACTCAATAGCCCCAGCCTTATCCTGAAGCCCATACTTAGCCTTAACTACATTAAGCACCCTATTAGTATTCTCATCAATCTCAACCATAGCTTTAACCATATAAGTTCGCCTAACTAAAACTAACTTAGCGTTATTTATAAATGTTTCTACAACAAAAAAAACCACCCTTACTTGTCCCTTGAAGAGCCACACAACGGTGAACAGAAACATTTAAATAATCTATTGTATAAGTTTATACAATTAAGATGGTAGAAGAAATAAACATACTGCATTACCCAAGATTAGATTCTATTCTAATGGTAGAAAAAAATATTCAAGATAGCGAAGACTATCCAACCAGAATGGAGCTGTGGAAAAGCCTACCAAAACAGATGCAATACCAAACCTTCAAACTAATATTAGACTACTTAGAAAGATCAAACAAAATAATGTTTCAAGAAAATAAAATAATCTGGATATTCCCTAACAATGAGAAACTAAACCAACTAATACAAGGAGCAGTAAAAATATGAAAGAAATAATTCCTAAATTAAGTCAAGAATTATTTCAGACAAAAATAAGAATTGAGGAAGAATTAACCCAAGGAAATAAAACAAACGAAGAACTATACAACCTAATAACAAAAACAATAGACTTCCTAAAAGCAAAAAGAACAGGAGAACCAATATCTAAAAAACTCCCAATATACAAATACTTCGAAAAACAATACGGAATAACAAACCTATTCCTAATAAAAATATCAAAAGAAGCACGCGCATTCTACACAAACATCTCAGGAGGAGAATACCAAATCCTACAAATAATACTAGAAGTACACAAAACACACAAAGAATACGAAAAAAAAGGCGGATACAACTAACAAAAAAAACCACCCCTTGATTGTTCCATGAAAGGCTACACAACAGCTTGACGACAAGATTATCCTGACATCGGCTGAGATCTAACAAAATCTCTAAGTCAATTCTTTCTTAATCAGTTTATGAGCTGCATTAATCTCTTGAAATTGTTTATGATTCCCCCCAGGCATATCCGGATGATGTTTTCTTGCCAATTCCTTATAATTCTTACTAATCAGAACAAAATCTGTTTCTTCTACTCCCACACCCAAAGTTTTCCTAGCATCAATCAACTTCTTAGGCAATTCCTTATCTTCAGAGAACTCATTAGTGAACTCATCAAGAGTTATCTCTTCAGAAATAAGCCTCCCTACCTCAATACCAAGAACATTATCAACGATATAAAGATTATCAACAAATTTTGGCATTTGAGAATAAGCATACTGAAGATTTCTCCCAGCAAAAAACCAAGAAACAGAAGCAGGAAGCTTCTTCCAAGCATCAACTTCAACAATAATCTCTACATCATCTCGTCCAACACCAAGAAGTTTTAATGTTTGAACGATATTATTTTGAATCTTAACAGCCCTACGATAAAAAGAATCCCTAATCTTAGGAAGCTCTATATCATGACCTTTAATCTTTATCAGTGAAAGAAATCTGAAAATAACTTTATAAAACTAAGTATCTGCTAAGGGAATAATTTAAAAGGGTAAAAACTGAAGATAATTAATGGTTAATGAAGAAAAAGAAGAACCTATTGAAATAGAAGAACCGAAATTAGTTGAGAATAAAGAAAAAGAATA
>PFDC01000074.1:0-360 GCA_002763035.1 Candidatus Pacearchaeota archaeon CG10_big_fil_rev_8_21_14_0_10_35_13
ACTAAAAGAATGCGGAGGAGTAAATAGTTCAAGACTGATAAAATCAGGATACCAGAATATCACTAACGCTACACTACCTTACGGAAACCTAAGCCTAGGTGGAGGAAGGGGACAAGAAGGATTATACCTCTGCCTAACACTAGCAGGACCAGAACTAATAAGCCAAGCATACTCAACAACAGGACCATCAGGACAAGGAGCATGGACTGTAACGACCTCAGTAGCATAAAAAGAAAATAACAAAAAGGATTAACAAAAAAAAATGAACAAAAAAATAGGCGCAGTAATAATAATTATCGGAATGATAATCATGATAACAGGAGTAAGAGGATTCGGAGTAGGAGGATTCCTAAACCCAGT
>PFDC01000074.1:444-3070 GCA_002763035.1 Candidatus Pacearchaeota archaeon CG10_big_fil_rev_8_21_14_0_10_35_13
GAGTAAGAGCAAACTTTAGAGTAACAATACCAGAAACTGATGAAATAGGAAAAGAATACCTAATAAAAATAATGTTCTTAGCAACACCAGAAGTAGAAGAAGGAGCATTATCAATAAGTAGTGAGATAGGGGATGCCGTGTTAATAATCGTAGGTGATGAAACCGACGACCTAAGCAAAGTAACACCACCAGAAGTTGTGAAAGGGATAGAGAACAGTTTATTATTAATAGCTCTTGGATTATTAGTGATCATAATCGCAATAACATTAGCCATAGTATACTCAAGAAAGAAGAAACCTACCTTTCCATTGAAAAAAGCAATTTAATGGCCTACCTTTCCATTAGTAATGGAAAGGTTTATAAATGTGTGGTCTGTTAGTCGTTAATGGAGAAAGAAAAACTTAAAGAAATAATAATTGACCAAAACAAACCAATAGGGGAAGAAGTGATTGAAAGAGAGATTTATAAGGAAATACTAGAGAACAAGAATAATCCCTTTATTATAATAATCACTGGAATCAGGAGGAGTGGGAAATCAACCTTGCTGAAACAAATAAAAGAAGTTATTCCAGGATACTACTTAAACTTTGATGATGACCGGCTTGTTGAATTCCAGATTCAAGACTTCCAGTTATTATATGAAACTCTTATTGAGCTCTACGGAGAAAAGGAAGTTTTTTATTTTGATGAAATACAAAACATAAAAGGGTGGGAAAGGTTTGTTAGAAGACTACATAACTCAAAAGAAAAAGTTTTTGTTACGGGATCAAACTCCTCCATGCTCTCAAAAGAATTAGGGACACATTTGACAGGGAGAAATATCATGATAAACCTTTACCCTTTCTCATTCAGAGAATATCTGAAATTATTAAAAGTAAACTACTCAGAGAAATCCCTTTATGAGATAAAAGAAAAAATAAAGATAAAAAAATTATTTAATAATTATTTAGTGGAAGGAGGAATGCCTGAATACTTACTAACAAAGAATAAAGACTACCTAAAAAATCTTTATGAAAATATACTCTACAAAGACATAATAGTAAGATATAACTTATCAAACGAGAAAGCAATGAAAGAACTAGTCTACCTAGCTGTAAACAACTTTTCTAAAGAAATCAGTTTTAATTCTTTTAAAAAAAGTTTAGGGCTTGGCAGTTCAACAACTGTGAAAGAATACTTTGGATATTTAGAAAATAGTTTTTTATTCTTCTTAGTACCAAAATATGACTACTCACTTAAGAGGCAGATACACTCAAACAAAAAACTCTACGTAGCGGATAATGCCCTAGCCATCAATTTAGGATTCAGTTTTTCAAAAAATCTAGGGAAGATACTGGAGAACCTTGTATTCCTTGAACTAAAAAGAATGAACAAAGAAATATTTTATTATCAGGGAAAAAATGAGTGTGATTTCTTATGCCGGGAAGGGGCTAAGATAACCCAAGCGGTGCAAGTATGCTACGAATTAAACAAGGAAAACCGCGAAAGAGAAATAATGGGGTTAGTGGAAGCTCTAAAGAAGTTTGAAATAAAACGAGGGCTAATACTTACAATGGACCAAGAAGAAAACCTTGAGCTTGAGGGGAAAAAAATAATGATAAAACCTGTATGGAAGTGGCTACTCCAGGACTCAAAGGAAGATAAACAAAGGTTTAAATAGTTCTGTAATAATAATATTACATGCTGATTGTATTAAAGAGGGGTGGGTGGAATGTTATTTAGTAGTAATTTATCGAAGGTACTACAACAATTCTTTGAGATAGCACATGAAATAGGCGAAGGATTACAACTAAGAGAAATAAGCAGAAAGATAGGATTAGCACCAACATCAGTGAAGAACTACCTAAAAAAACTAGAAGGAGAAGAACTTGTAACAAAAAAATTACATCCTGATTCAGGATATCCACAATACTACCCAAAAAACGACGACCCAGAATACAAATACCTAAAAAGCCTAGCAATACTAGAAAAATTAAGAAACGAAACAACAAGAAAAATACTAGAAGAAGGATACGAAGCAGAAATAATCATAGTAAGCGGACTAAAAATGAAGAAAAACTCCGAGAAACTAGAAGAAATAAGACTAATCATTAAGGGAAGAAAGAATAAGGACGAAACTAAAGAAATAAGCAAAGAATTATTCAATACACCAACAATTATAGAAGTATACGAAGACGAAGAAGTAATGATTAACGAAAGAATAAAAGAAATAATTGACGGAACAATAATAAAAGGAGCGATTAACGAAGGATTATTAAGAAATAAAGAAGAAATAATCAAAGAGCTCTTTTCGGAGAAAAAGACCTCGGAGAAAAATAAAGAAGGGGCAGAAGAGGAAGAAGTGATAATGGAAGAAAAAGAGCTCTTTTCGAAAAAAAAGCCTACGGAGAAAAATAAAAATGGGGAAGCAGAGAAGATAATACCTAAGGAAATAGAGAAAAAAGTTGAAGAAGAACCAGAAGACGAAGAAGGAGAAGAAGCTAAAGAACCAGAAGAAAGCTCTTATTACTCAAGAACACTAATCAAACTACCAGGAGAATGAAGATTTTAGAACTCTAAACGGCTTTGCGTCAAAAGTAGTCTAGCTTCTTATTTTTTTCTTTAATCTACTATAAATTCTTTCTGC
>PFDC01000071.1 GCA_002763035.1 Candidatus Pacearchaeota archaeon CG10_big_fil_rev_8_21_14_0_10_35_13
CCTTAAAATTAAAGATTCCACCATGCTTAACCTCACTCTTAAAAACTCCCTCTTTAGCACCCATGATAAAACAAAAAGACGATAGTATTTAAATATTACTTCAAGAAGCAGGAGGTGTTAAACAGCGACATCTGTGAAAAAGACTAATACCTCATTACATCAACAAACCAGTCATTGTTTTAGTGTCAGATATTGTAATGTTCAACTTAACATTGGATATTGTTCAACTTTTATCCCCAAAGCAGGACCTCAGGGTATTAGAGAGAATAAAAGAAATAATCACATAGAGTCCTTACAACCTTCACAAATCATCATACCATCAACATGATACAAGAAGTCATGATTACCACACTCCTCACAAACACCCTCCATCATTGAATGATTAGAACCCTCAGCCAATGCCTCACGACGCTTGAGCTTAGCAGACTCCTCCTCAATTCTCATCAAATCAGAAACAGACTGCTGAAGTGAAGGTTCAACCTTGATAATATCAGAAGTAGTAAGAATACCAACAACCTTACCCTTATAGACTACTGGAAGCCTCTTATAACCAGACTTCTTCATACGAGAAATAGCCTTAGTCAACTCCATAGTAGGACGAATAGTCTTAACCTTACGAGAAGCAACATCCTTAGCCTTAATACTAGAAAGATCCTTAACAGACTTCTTAGTAAGAACCCAAACAAGATCCCTCTTAGTAAGAACCCCACGAATCTTATTATTATCAGTAAGTATTAATGAACCAATACGCCTCTTAATAAGAAGCTTAGCACACTCAGAAAGAGAAGTATCAGGACTAATAGTAACCACCCCATGAGTCATAACATCACTAACCTTTAACGGACGAATAACCATAATAAATAAAAGACTTAAGAGTTTAAATAATTAATGAAAGAACAAAACAATACCCCCATGAAAGCAAAACAAAGAATAAGTATATAGTACAGGAGAAGAATACTTATAAAGAAAATAACCGAAAATGAGTTATGGAAAGAAGTTATGATGTAGAAATAGAAAGATTTGAACCGCCACGAACATATACAGGTGCGAGGTTCGTATATTTGAAAGTGATAGGACACCCAGAAGAAATACCCGTAGATGGAAGAGAAAGAAGAAAACTCTTAGGGCAAGAAATAATAGATGTTAGCAAGGAAAGATTTGAAGTATTATTACCATTGGGATATGATCAGAGTAGGATAGCGGAAGGAACAAGAATAAAAAACATTAAAGCAGAAAAACTTGAAGCAGTGGTAACAAGAAGAGACCTTGAAGTGATGGGAGAAGGAAGATGAGCAGAGACAATTATGTACTGCCAGAAAATTCTAATAGAACTATGGGAAGAGACGCACAAAGAAACAACATCATGGCAGCAAAAATAGTAGCCGACATGATAAAAACAACACTAGGACCTAAAGGAATGGACAAAATGCTAGTATCAAGCTCAGGAGACATAACAATAACTAATGACGGAGTAACAATACTAGAAGAAATGGAAGTAGAACACCCAGCAGCCAAGATGATGGTAGAAATAGCAAGAACACAAGAAAAAGAAGTAGGCGACGGAACAACAACAGCAGTAATGCTAGCAGGAAGACTACTAGAAAACGCAGAAGAACTACTAGACAACAGAATACACCCAACAACAATAATCAAAGGATACAGAAAAGCCACAGAAAAAGCACAAGAAATACTTAAAGAATTATCACAAACAATAACAACAAATAATGATGAAATATTAAGAAGCATAGTAAAAACATCAATAACAGGAAAAGGAGCAGAACCAATAAAGGAGAAACTATCAGAAATAATAGTCAAAGCAGTAAAACAAGTAGCAGAAAATAATAAAGCTGACATGAACAACATAAAAATAGTAAAAGTAAGAGGAGGAAGCATGGAAGACACAGAACTAATAGAAGGAATAGTACTAGACAAAGAAAGAGTAAATAACGACATGCCACAAATAGTAAGAGAAGCAAGAATAGCATTAGTAGACGTACCCCTAGAAATAAAAGGCCCAGAAACAGAAACAAGAATCACGATTAACAACCCAGAACAACTACAAGGATTTATTGACAGAGAAGACAGAATACTCAAAGGAATAGTAGAAAAAATTCAGATGTCAGGAGCTAACGTAATATTCTGCCAAAAAGGAATTGATGACATAGCACAATACTACCTAACAAAAGCAGGAATATACGCATGTAGAAGAATAACAAAAAACGACATGGAAAAACTATCAAGAGCAACCAAAGGAAAAATAATTAGTAATATTAACGAAATAACAACAGAACTATTAGGAAGAGCAGAAATAGTAGAAGAAATAAAAGAAGGAGAAGAAATAATGACTTACGTAAGAGGATGTAAAAACCCTAAAGCAATAACCATAATGATTAGAGGAGGAACAGAACACGTAATTGACGAAGTAGAAAGAGCAATGGTTGACGGACTAAGCGTAGTAAGCTCAGCATTAAAAGAAGGAATGATAGTAGCAGGAGGAGGAGCCATAGAAATAGAATTATCAAGAAGACTAAGACAATACTCACAAACATTCCCAGGAAGAGAAAGACTAGCAATAGAAAGATTCTCAGAAGCACTAGAACAAATACCATTCACACTAGCAGAAAACGCAGGACTAGACCCAATAGACACAATAACAGAACTAAAAACTGCTCATGACCAAGGAAGAAGAAACCACGGACTAAACTTACTAACAGGAAGAATAGAAGATAATTTACAAGCAGGGATTATAGAACCAACAAAAGTCAAGAGTCAAGCCATCAGTTCAGCAAGCGAAGTAGCAACGATGATACTAAGAATCGACGACGTAATAGCAGCCAATGATAACAAAAAAGGAATGAGACCAGAAGCATTCGAACATCTGGACTAATCATCAACATCATACTTCTTCTTAGACTTCCTCATCTTAGGAGGAGCCCTAACAGACTGAGTACAGTAAATTGGATGCAACTCAAGAAACTCCCCTAATAATCCCTTATCAGCATAACTCCTATTAAGAACTCTAAAAACAGTTTCAGGAATCACCTCAGAACAAGCAAGAAACGATTCACGATTACCCCTGAGAACCTGATAAAAGTTATAATCCCAAGAGAAAAAACCATCAGAAGTTTGAGCAGAAGCCAGCGAACGGGCACGAGAAGCAACAGTATTAAGATGAGCTAACCTTACATCCACCTCTGAAGAACCATTATTAGAAGGAGAATTAGAACCATTACTATTAAGACTCTCAACATAGGACTCAAGACCCCTACGAGGAACACCAAGAATTCTTGACATTATACTTAAACCATCATCAGAACCCCAAGAAACAAACACCTCATAAGCCCTTGAAGGTTGAAGACTAATGAATGCCTTGAAGTATTCCACACCACCATCTTCAAGAACCTCTAATAAACAAAGATTCTCGTCACTACGCCATTCTTCAGAAGTGCGAGGCTTACAACCCCCATTACCAAAAACCGCATGTCTCCGCTGAGCATCATCAAGACGCCAAGCCTTATCATAAATCTCCTCAACAATTCTAGGATTACGACCATTACCTTTAGACATTAAAACAATAAAAGAACTAAGATATTATAAATATAATTATCCTCTAATAACTAATTAAGTACGAAATTTAGCCTCGAAATCATCAACATCCTTATGACTATTAAAAGTGTACCATTCACCAAGATGCTTATGAACATCAAAATCAATC
>PFDC01000120.1 GCA_002763035.1 Candidatus Pacearchaeota archaeon CG10_big_fil_rev_8_21_14_0_10_35_13
ATAATTATTATTACTGCACCTATTTTTTTGTTCATCTTTTTTTTGTTAATCCTTTTTGTTATTTTCTTTTTATGCTACTGAGGTCGTTACAGTCCATGCTCCTTGTCCTGATGGTCCTGTTGTTGAATATGCTTGGCTTATTAGTTCTGATCCTGCTAGCGTTAGGCAGAGGTATAATCCTTCTTGTGCTATTCCACCACCAAGGCTTAAGTTTCCGTAAGGCAGTGTAGCGTTAGTGATATTCTGGTATCCTGATTTTATCAGTCTTGAGCTATTTACTCCTCCGCATTCTTTTAGTGGACTTCCTCCTTGTGTTATTCCTATGGTAAAGTTTCTTGCGTATAGTGCGTATCCTGAATCTGTTTCTCCTACTAGGTCTGTTGCGTTTACGCTAATATTATTTATTCCAAACGCAAAGTTCCCCGTATTGTTGATTGTTAGTGGGTTATTTGTTGGTGTGGTATTAGTAGTTCCTGGTCCTACTCCTGTGAATGTTAAGTTTCCTGGTCCGCTTTTGAATGCTTTTGTTGGTGATAGGGTGAATGATGCGGTTCTATTTTGTGCTTTTGCTCCGCTTACGTCTTCTACGTATGCTGTGATGTTCCATACTCCTGCAGTGTCAAAGTACCATAGTCCTATGGTGCATGAGAAGTTTAGTGTTTTTGCGTCAATATTTCCTAGGCTTTTACAGGTATCATTGGTTCTCTTTATTAGTGTGCTTGCATTACGATAGGTGAAGTTTGCTTTTGCTGTAGTAGCATCAATATTTTGGTATCCGTCACTATCATTAGCTGTGAAGTAGAATATCACAGGTTTTACTCCTTCTTCAGTCACGTCTTGTGCGGCTATAACGCTTACATAAGTTATGTTCGGCACACTATTTCCTAAGGAAATGTTTATTTGTACGTTGCTGGTTGTTGCTCTTCCTGTAATCGTTAGTTTTTTTAAGAATTCTTGTATTCCTGCTTCTGCTGGCATTACTATTACTGTTGCGATGATAAGTAGTGTAGCAATTATTAATACTTGTGATTTCTTATAATTCATATTCCCCCCTATTTTTTATTACGGTTATTAATCACTGACCCTTTTTAAATATTTCCGAGTTTTTTTGGTATAATCCTTCCTTCTTCCTTA
Source organism: Candidatus Pacearchaeota archaeon CG10_big_fil_rev_8_21_14_0_10_35_13 (assembly GCA_002763035.1). Classification (GTDB taxonomy): domain Archaea; phylum Nanobdellota; class Nanobdellia; order Pacearchaeales; family GW2011-AR1; genus PFDC01. Next base: position 1,135 of record PFDC01000120.1, read on the forward strand.
GGGTTATTATTAGTATTATTAGTGCTAAGATTATTGTTATTACTGCTATGGTTATTGCCATCCCTCCGTCACTTTCTGGTATTTCTTGTCTTCCTCTTGCTGGTCGTGCTGGCCCTAAAACGTTTTCAGGTATTACCTTTTTTTCTCCGATGATTATTGGTATTGTGTTCTTTATTGATGTTCCCATAGTTAGTGGTCCTGAGCTCTTTGGTGCGGCTCTAAAGGCCATTTCTATTAGGTAGGTGTCTCCGATGTTTGCGTTTTGTGGTATTGTTACTTCAAGGTTTACTCTTATTCCTTCAGTCATTGCTGGTACTTCATAAATTGTTTCCTTATCAGTAATCCTTGCTATTTCTTCCCCTAGAGTCATTGTTGCAGTTACTTGGTAGTCTTCGTCACCTACCATGTTTTGTAGTTCAAAATATGCTGTCCCTTTTTCTCCTGGCATAATTCTTAGTTCATGTTCCCCAAAGTGTGATGGTGTTACTCCGAATGCCATTACTCCTGCTGATAGTAGTATCACCATAATCCCGATTATTGCTAATTGTTTTTCTTTAATCATTTTATATTTAATCCCGATTATTGCTAATTGTTTTTCTTTAATCATTTTATATTTGTATAGTCCATGCTCCTTCTCCTGCTGTTGAGTATGCTTGAGTTAATAATTCTGATCCTGCTAGTGTTAAGCAGAGATATAGGCCTTCTTGCCCTGTTCCTCCTCCTGCGCTATGATTACCGTATGGTAGTGTTGCGTTACTAATGTTTTGGTATACTGATTTTAGTAAGAATGTGCTATTTACTCCTCCACATTCTTTTGCCGGTGTTCCTCCTTGTGTTATTCCTATGGTGAAGTTTCTTGCGTATAGTGCGTATGCGGCGTTTGTTTCCCCTACTAGGTCTGTTGCGTTTACACTGATATTTCCTTCTGGTATATGTACATTTCCGGTGTTATTTAGTGTTAGTGGGTTATTGTCTGCGGTGGTATTTGTGTCTCCGGGGTTTAGTGTTGAGAATGTTAGGTTTCCTGGCCCACTTAACAATGCTTTTGTTGGTGATAATACTAAACTTGCAGCCCTATTTTGTCCTTGTGCTCCACTTACGTCTGTTGCGTATGCTGTTATATTCCATGTTCCTGAGGCGTCAAAGTACCACATATTTATTGTGCAACTAATGTTTAGTTGTGTTGTGCTTACACTTCCTAGGCTTACACAACTGTCATTATTTCTTGTTATTAGTGTGCTTGCATTGCTGTAAGTAAAGTTTGCTCTTCCGCTACTAGCATCAATATTTTGCCATCCGTCAATGTCTTCTACTATAAAATCAAAAGTTACTGGTTTTTGTCCGTCTTCTGTTATTATTTGATTGCTTATTGTTTTTACGTATGTTATGTTTGGTGCGCTGTTTCCTATTGAAATGTTTATTTGTACGTTGCTTGTTGTTGCTCTTCCTGTTAGTTTTGCTCTTAAGTAGTCCACGAGGTTTGCTGATGCTAATGTTGTCGTCAATAATATTACTATCAGTATTAGTCCTGTCATAACCAGTATTTTTTTTATTTCTGCCATTTCACTCTTTTTCTACTTCTTTTTTAATATTACTTTCTTTTTAAATATTTCCTAACTTCAACACTACTTATTGTATGTGCTTATTTACAGTCCTATTATATATAGCT
>PFDC01000066.1 GCA_002763035.1 Candidatus Pacearchaeota archaeon CG10_big_fil_rev_8_21_14_0_10_35_13
TGAATAACTATAGTTTGTTTAATAAGTAGTCGTCAGTTACGCATTATTGGTATTGTTATTTAGTCTAACTGTTTAGGTAGTAGGATTATTCAATCACTTCTTAAACAAAGCCTGTTACAAATATCCAATGATTTCTAAAGTATAATTATCTAACAATCACCGCGCTAACAAAACTAGACAACGAATCATCACCACGACCACAAGCTAAAGAATTAGTAACCTCCAAAACCTCAACTATAGAAGCACCAAGAAGCTTACAAGACTCCAAACAAGAAGAAACACAAGAAGCACCAATCAAAGAAGAATCAATAGTTCTAAGGAAGAAACCATCAATATTAAGAGAAGAAAGTTCGGAAAATAAAGACTTATCAATATTAGAAAGTTCCAAAGAAATAGAAGAACTAGAAATACCAGTAAGAGAACTCTTAACAAGATTATTATGAAGTAAACTAGAAGAACTAATAATTACCGTACGAGAATCAGTCCTAAAAATATCATAAATAATCTCAGAAAACTTCATAACCTCAGAAAAAGACAAATCCTTAAGAAGAACAGGAACAATAAGGGCATCAGGACTAACAGTCTTAATAAAAGGAAGCTGAACCTCAACACTATAATCATTACGATGGGCAGACTCAGAAACACTAACTTCCAAACCAGCATCAAGACAACCAGTAAGAAGTCTCTCAGTAAGAGAAACATCATTATTAACAACGCCAAGGGAAGTATCAAAATCCTGAACAGAAAAACTAATCTTACTACCAAGACCAGAATGATTAACACCAAGAATAACAAAAGTCTTAACCTGCTCGCCAGTACTGAGGATATTATCTGCAAGAGCCCTAAAAGACTTAGAAGAAGTACGGCCAGAAAAATCAAGCTCAGAATCAGGAACTACCAAACCAATAACCTTACCATTAATAAAAGGAATCTTAGAAAAATACTGAAGATTCCTAATTCTTTCCTTAAGAGCATCAGGATCAGAAGGATAATACTGACTCTCAACTAATGAACTTCTCATACATAAACTAAGTCTGTAAGTGTATAAAAAGATTAGTGGGATAAATAATATAAGAAGTTATAACAAGAACGCCAAACTAAGAGCTATAAGTATGAAAGAGATAACAAATAATAATACTGTAAGTCTAGAAGTGCTAAGAACATTCTTACTAATCCTCTTAGTAAGCCATAATAACTCATCAGTAAAGAACAACCATAACAAACCAATAATTGAGAAGAAGAGATAAGTAATCACTGCAGTACTCGCACCCTTACCAATAACTAACCCTGCAAGGATAACATCAGAAGCACCACCAACATGAGCACCAATCATGTAAGGAATAAGATTCTTAATCTTAACAAGACGAGCAATGACTAAAGGAATAAGAAGAGTGATAGTAATACTCGCAGAAAAGACAAGTATTGTGAATATCATACCAATAAAGAAAGAAGACCACTTATTCTTGAGATACTTATGAAGCAAACGACGAGCATTATTCTTACCAAAAGAACCAATGATTGCCTTAGGAATAAACTCCATAGAGAACGCCAAGAGTAATAATGAAATAATCATAATAATCCAAGGTTTAAGAATCTCAATACCATTTCTGATAGGTGCTGTGATCGTATCAATAAAAGAGAAGTTAAACGCAGGAATACTAGTAGTAACTGACTTACCAATATCAGAGAAGATATGAAAGAATAACTCTAAAAAGAACATGATAATAGCTATAGGGACTGCATAAATAAGATTAGCTAGAGCAATTTCAAAACCATGACGGAGATCCTTCTTTTTCTTACTAGGAACAATAAGAGAAGCAAGCATTGAAGTAAAACTTGTACCAATACGAGAACCAATAATTGCGAATACTACAACAACAAAACCGGCAACCCCCGCACTATTCATAGCAGCAAAAGTAGCAGTAGTAGCACTTGATGACTGAACAATCAGAGTAATAAGCCAACCAATACCAAAAGCCTTGAGCGGGTGAATATTAGTTGTGGTGATACTAAACAATGATTTCCCAACCTCAAAAGCTGCGTCCTTAAGAAGAGTTAACGCAAGAATAAACAAATAAAGAAATACTAAGAGTTTAAGAAAAGAAAAAAATCTAGAACCCAAACCCTCATTAGGAATACTAGAAGAATCAACCGCAGAAACTTTACTAACAGAAAAACGTTTGTTAGAAACTTTATTATTAACCATTTACACCTCTAACAAAAACAATGACTGATAGTATTAAAATCTTGCTAAGAAGAACTACAAAATAAACCGCAGAAGGATTTAACCTCGTCTCCAAGAAGTCTCCATCCTGAAATCCCTGATTTAGGTAGGAGGTGAATTGGAGTAGAAAGATATATAAACCTATTATGTCCTAATTATGTATGGAAAAAAGAACAACAATACAAATAGAGCATGAAACCTTAGAGAAAATGAAGAAATTAAGAATAACTAAAATGGAGACATATGACGAAATAATAAATCGATTGATGAAACAAAATGATAACAACAAAATGTAGATTATATCCCAACAAACAGCAAACAGAAAAGTTAGACTTTGCTCTCGATATTTGCAGACAGGCATACAACATTATGCTCGGAGAATTGAAAGACCAAGCAGTTATAGACAGAAATATGATTCAGGCAATTCTTCCAGATTTGAAGATTTGTGAGTCAAGATTCCGAGAAGTTTATTCTAAAACATTGCAGTATGAATGTTATAAATTATTTTCTAATCTGTCAGCTCTTTCCGCTTTGAAAAAACAAGGCAGAAAAGTAGGACAATTAAAATTTCAAGGGAAGAAGTTTTTCACAACAATGACTTATAATCAAAGTGGGTTCGAGTTAGAACACACTT
>PFDC01000007.1 GCA_002763035.1 Candidatus Pacearchaeota archaeon CG10_big_fil_rev_8_21_14_0_10_35_13
CAAGAATAATAATTCACAATTTAAGAAAAGAAGATTATTATTCTAGACTAAAGGATTGACTTTTGACGCAAAGCCTATCAATACAGACAAATGCTAATAAGATACTATTATCTATAAATAACAGAATGATTAACTATACGAGGCAACAACATTTTGTTCAACCGAGAAATAGATCTTAGTATATAATCTATAAATGATACTGCTAAGCTCCCTATTAGTCATTGTTTATAACTATCATAATCCTGAGGTTATGAGCGTTAGCGAATTAACCTGTAGTGTATAAATTATAAACCCTACTGCTAAGCTCCCTATTAATCATTGTTTACGACTATCATAATCCTGAGGTTATGAGCATTAGCGAATTAACCTATTATCATAACAAAGAAGAAATGGCAAGTAAGGTTTAAATAAAACCCTAACAGTAAAGAGATATGATAACAACAGTGATAATAGGAGAAAAGATAATGAGCAGTAGCAACGAAGCATACTCACTAAACGAGAAAAGCAGTTACGGAGAGAAGATTGGAGGAAAAATACATTATTCACCAACAGAAACACTATACCTACAAGAAAACAAGAAATTAGTAGTAATAGAAGGAAAAAAAGAACTAAGTCACGAACAACTACTAAGAAAACTACAAAGAAAAAACAAAAGAATAACTATCAATTACCCTGTATACAAAGACCTAAGAAACAGAGGACACATAGTAAAAACAGGACTAAAATACGGAGCAGAATTCAGAGTATACAAGAAAGGAACAAACATGGGAAAAGACCACGCAGAATGGGTATTATACCCAGTAAGAGAAGAAGAAAAAACAGGATGGCAAGAATTCTCATCAAAGAACAGGGTAGCACATAGCACAAAGAAAAAATTGTTAATAGCCGTAGTAGACGACGAAGAAAGAGTAACCTACTACGAAGTACTATGGAAAAAGCTATAACACCCTCACAGAACGAAAAGATGAACGATACTATTAATCAATAATAAACACTGACTGCTACTTATTACTACTATAACCCTTTGTTGGACGTTGAGAAAGGATTGGCTGATTCAATAAGAATAATGACACTCTAATGAAGATCACACCCCACCGTAAGATTATTACGAATGAACAAACAACCTTCAGGGGATGAAGGACACCACGATAAGGGTATATTTTAGTATATAAATTATAAACATTAGTACCAACACTCCTGATTAATCATTGTTTACGACCATCATAGTCATAAGGCTATGAGCGTTAGCGAATTAACTTTATTATTATTTATAAACATCATAGATAATTGGACTGAAACAAACTTTATAACTAACAAATAATTACTATAAGGATGGACTATGAAGAATTCATAAAGAACCTCAAAGAAAAACAACAAACTACTCAGAGGAATAATCTAACAAGCTACCAAGCAAGCAACAGGCCCGGAACTAACAATGAAATGAGAAAGAACACAGAAAAACACCAAGAAACAAAGAACAAAATACTAAAACATTTAGAAAATCACGGGCCATCACTACCTGTAAGGATGTCAAAAGAATTAGGAGTAGACACATTATTCATATCAGCATTCCTATCAGAACTAGCATCACAAAGAACCGTAAGAATAAGCCACCAAAAAGTCGGAAGCTCACCACTATACTACTTACCAGGACAAGAAGAACAACTAATGAACTATGAAGAATACATAAAAGGTAAAGAAAAAGAAGCTTATGAAATAATAAAGAATAAAGGAGTGATAAAAGACCAAGAACAGGAACCAGCAATAAGAGTAGCAATAAGAAACCTGAAAGACTACGCACACCCAATAACAAACAAGGTAGGAGAAAAACAAGAATTATACTGGAGATTCATAACAATAAAAGAAGAAGAAGCAAGAGAAAGAATAACAAAAAAACAAGAACCAGAAAGAGAAGAAACAAAAATAACCGAACCAGAAAAGATTATAGAAGAAAAGAAAGAAGAAACAATAACCCCCGAACCAAGAATAGAAATAAAGATTATAGAAAAGGAATTGGTAAGAGAAGAAAAGAAAGAACAAGAAAAACCAATAATAAAAGAAGAAAAAAAGAAAGAATTGCACAAAGAAAGAAAAGAACCAAAAACCAAAGAATTAGGAATCTTCGACGAAGAAAAAAAACCAGAAAAAGAAAAAATTGAAATAACAGAAATACCAGAAGAAGTAAGAAAAGCACTAGGAAGAAGAGGGGCAGAAATAACAGAAGTAATAGAAGTAAAGAAAAAAGAAGCAACCATGATAATAAAAACAAGTAATGGACTAGGGATGATAGAATACTTAGGAATTTACAAAGACAAGAAAAGAATTAGTTATGAAGACCTAGCAATAGCAATACAGATATCACAAAGCAAAAAGATGCCATGCTTATTCATAAGTCCAGGAGAAATGAACAAGAAAGCAGAAGAATACTGCGAACAATGGAAAAATATCCTAGTAATAATAAAGACTTGAAAGTTATTTTGCAGTATGACAAGTTTTAAAAATCAGGGGATTTTCCACCATAAGATTGCAAGAAATGAGCAATCCCAAGGTTTAAATAAGGAAAAAAGGAATAAGTACTATATGGGAAGGATAAAGTCAACATTAATTAAGAGAACAGCTAAAACGCTAGAACTAGAAGCGAAATTTAGCGAAGACTTTGACTATAACAAACTAGTACTAAGCGATACAATGCCAAGTAAGAGCGTAAGAAACAAAGTAGCAGGACAAATAACAAGAATAGTAAGA
>PFDC01000137.1 GCA_002763035.1 Candidatus Pacearchaeota archaeon CG10_big_fil_rev_8_21_14_0_10_35_13
AAAAGGATTAGTGGGGGTGTTAAGAGATGAAGGAAATGATTACGTAAAAAGAGCATTGAATCCTGGAGAGATAGAAGAACCAAGTATAAGAGTACCTCAAGGATTCTACGACTGGAATAATAATCTAAGAAAAGCTTACAAACAGGTAAAAATTCTTTCTCGCTCTCCAGACCTAAGTGATTCAGAACAAATAACCAAAAAGCGAATCATGAAAGCAGTGGAAAGTGATGATAAGCTTAAAGAGTTATACAGGAACATCATGAGAATATATTCGGGAATGACTAACACCCTGAAAAGCGGTGAGGGGCTGTTCCCATCAGCAAAAATTCCAGACCAAGAATTCTTCAAAGAGCTATCAGACGAAACGCAAAGCGATATCCCCGGAGGATTAGGAAGAGCATTAGTTCAAGCAATAAAGGAAGGAAGAATAAACTTCACCCCAAATGAAGGGTCAGGACTATATACCAGGCAAATGCATGAAATTACTCCTTTAGTACTAAGAAATGCTGAAGAATACGCAAAATACTTGTTAGGAGAAAGATACATGAAACAATTAGATGACGAATTCATAAGCCAGTGGGCAGGAACAAGACATACTCATGTAGGGCACTCAGACTTTGATGATGTGCTCATAGGATGTAGTACTATTGAACAAAGCCCGATAATAATCACCCCGGAAATAACGGTAGAACCATTCTCAACATCCTACTCCAGAATGAGAGAAAGCCTGCTATTCCTGGAAAAACTATTAACTCATGAAATGCCTGAAGTACTAGAAAAACACCGAGTGATGAATGACGAAAGTAGCGGAAGCAAAGTAATAGGCGAAGAATTAACAGAAATGCAGTTGTTGCTTAAAGGGCTGGAAATGATTTCTAAAGAATCATTACATATGACTTATGACTACCAAAATAAAGATGAGGAAGCAATAAGAAAAGCAAAAAGATGGATTGAAGAAGCAGGAAACGACCCCGATATGAACAGAAACATGGCAACATTTGTCCCAATAATAAGAACTACCGATGGAGAAGGGCAAATAGCCTACATAAACGCAGGATTCAGAGATGTTGAAGTAGAAATAAGTTATGAACAAAAACCTCATGTAAAGACCGGTAAAAACCAAGAAGATAAAGCCGAAGAGGATTCATGGTTTGCGGGCTCGTGGAGAGAAATAGAATTCAGCACTGAAACATTAAGATTCCCAGTACTTGTCCATAAAGAAGTAAGAATGCCTCACAAAAAAATAATTAATGACAGAGAACTAAGAGAAATAATTGACGAGAATACGCAGGATAAAGGAATAATAACAACTCAGGAATTAGAAGAAATCGTCAGAACATTAGAAAAATAAATTCCATTTACGAACTTCAACAAATCTTTGATGATTATAAGATTCTTAGTGAGGTACTCAAGCAGTCTTTCAACAGAAGCTACAGAAACTAAGCTTTTTGAATCATGATTATTCCTAATTCAACAACTCCAGTAATAACTAAGATATCAATATTACTGCCAGAATCTCCCTCATCGCGAGAATAACTACCAACTAAGCAGATACCATCAATATTACTAATCATTCTCCTGCCAAGAATACCAATCACTTCGCAAAGCATGATATCATGAGACTTCTTTACTAACTCAACCCCTACATCATTATCAAGCCATGATTTTTGAAGTATAACCACTGAAGAATTACCCACACCTACCGTCTTTCTCTCATGTGCATCAGACCACTCATGTAATAACCTACTGATAAGTCTTTCTATTCCCAGTATAATTGAAGAAAAAATCAGAACAATCACAATACAATCGTTCACAAAACTAATGATTAGACAACAACCATCATAAACTATATGTTGCAGAGTAAGAACGTATATAAAAGAATGATGATCCCAGTAAGTATATTCACTAGTGAGTAAAAAGAGGCACCTCTTCCGGGTAAAATGCAGGTGTTAAGGCTTCTTAACAATAACAACAATACTTCTACGAATGAAGTTACCAACATCCTCAGAAACAGTGTTAGAAAAAACCTTTTCTATAATAAAACCAACGCTTTCAAGCAATGACAAGAGTTCCTCCTTAGTGTAAAGATAATAATACCTCTTGAATTTAACACCATCAACATCCCAATTCTTAAAGACTTCACGATTACTAGAATCATTAACATGCTTATCCCAAACAGTAATAAGGGCCTCAGAACCAGACTTTAGTACACGAAATAATTCCTTCAAAGAATTCTTCCTGCCATCAGTAGTTTCGATACTATGAAGAGCATTAATGAATATTGCAGAATCAATAAAGCCATCATCATAAGGAAGAGACTCAGAAATATCATGAACCCGCAAGTCAGGACTAACAACCCCTAAACCCTTAGCTTTTTCCTCAGCAAGAAGTATCTGCTTAACAGAAATATCCAAACCATGAAGTTCAACGCCAGGATTCATAGCAGAAAAATGCCTACCACTACCACAAGCCAAATCAAGAACCTTACCAAACTTATCAATAAGAAAATCAGCAACTAAGGGAATAGGTTCATTACGAAACTCAGACCACTTACCACTAATAGCATCCCAAACATCAACTTGCTTCATCAAAACTACCATCCTTAGAACTATCAACCCCTAACTTGCCATCATCCTTCTTAATCTTAACAAGACTCATGAGATTAACCTTCTCAAAATCAGAAATTTCCCTCTTATCATCAAGGATTTTTATCTTAACAAAATCATAATTACTAAGCATCACAGTAACGCTCCAAATAGTACGATTATTATAAGAATAAACAA
>PFDC01000162.1 GCA_002763035.1 Candidatus Pacearchaeota archaeon CG10_big_fil_rev_8_21_14_0_10_35_13
TCAGAATCAACACCACCAGTAGTTATGTCAGTGCCCCAAGTACCATCAGCCTTAATGCTTGTTAAAGGATTATCCCAGTAAGGCTTCATCCACCAAGTACCCCTAACATTGATGTAAGTAGAAATACGATAATCATTAGGAAGAACATTAAGCACCTTACCATAAATATTACCACCACTCCAGCTAGTATGAATGATATGAGGTTTAGAAACCTCCTTTAAACTCCTGTCAGAATTAAGAATCCCCCAATGAGGTTCAACATCAGCCCAATCCTTCCATAACTGATCAAAAGCCTCAAAGTAAGCCCAAGAAACCCTTTTAGAATCAGAAGTTAATTTTTCTAAAGTAAGATAATAATCCCTCTGATTTTCTTCACCCATACCAACATCACCACCACTAGGAAGACCAACCTCCTTAAGGACAACAAACTTACCATCACCACTAGCCAAAGATTCAAACTCAGAAATTTTTTGAACAGTCCAAGCAGCAGCTTCTTTAGGATCAGCAATACCACTCCAATAAGGATGAGCATTAGGAAATAACCAATCACCAACACTTGATAATTCTGAATCATACTCACCAGAAGGCTCAGTAGTAGTTACAGGCTTTTCTGTTAAAACTTTAAGCTCACTAATTTTTGACTCTAAATCCTTTAAAGAATACCTACCCCCAGAAAGTCCTTCATTACCAACACAATAAGCGTCAACAACCCCCTTAGCAGAAAGAGCATTATCCCACTCTTCAAGATTATCAAAGTTCCAAACTCCCATAACAACATACTTGAAACCTTCCTCCTTAGCAATTCTAGGAACACTACCAAGAATATTATCAGAACCATAAGTAATAAGCCCCTTAAAATTAGCATTTACAAGAGTCTTAAGATCATCACGAACACTCTGCTCTGAAGGAAAGACTTTCATGTCAGGATCAAAATTAGTAGGAGAATAAGAAATCCAATTAACCCTATCATTAAAGAATTCTGGATGAGTTAAAGAAAACAAATCATTTTGGGTAATACGAAACTCTGAACGAGAAATGTTCCCAACACTATCCTCAGCTTCAACAGAAACCACATGAGAATTATTATTTTTGTCAGCATCTCTTACATCATGATAACTAAATATTCCATCATTAACACCCCCAACACCAGAAGACCTAATAACAACAGCATCACCATCAGGATCAGTAACATAATTACTAAGATTAATAATTAAAGAACCACCCTCATCAACAGACCGGTCATTTATCGCATTAATTATCGAAGCCCGATTACTAACCACACCACTGCCACTGCTACCACCACCACAACTAAGAGGCATTAATGAAGAAGCCAATAAAGCACCACTTAGTAATGCAGTATTAACAATTATCTTACCTAAACCACTAATTTTTTTCTTCATGATAGAAAGAACACTGGGAAGAAATTAAGCACTGCCAATATATTATTTAAGCAGAATATCTTAGTAATAAGGAGAATATATAAGATATTCACAAGATAAGAGATACTTACAAGCACTCACTAGTGAGTATATTGAAAAACCTTTAAATATATTGGTTACTTTACTAATTTATGAAAAGAAAGATAATCAAACAAGGACATAACACACTAACAATAACCTTACCAAGCAAGTGGGTAAAACAACTAAATCTAAAACCCGGAAGCGAAGTAGAACTCTTAGAAGTTGATGGAGGACTACATATAAGCACAGAAAAAAATAATGAAATAAAAGTAGCAGAATTTGACGTTAGCCAAATGGACATTCCAACAATATGGAATTATTTCATGGGAGTTTATAGGGGAGGATATGACGAAATAACCGTGAAGTTTAATCCGGAAGAAAAAACCGATAACCCTTACAAATTCTTCTCAAGAGAAGCAGTAGACCAAAGATTCAGCGGAGTGAAATCTAAGAAAACCATGGGTGCAGCACTACAAGAGTTCACTAACAGATTTATTGGTTTTGAAATAGTTGACCACGGAAAGAACTTTATAAAGATTAGAGACATGGGACAAACAACAAGCAAAGAGTTTGATAATGCTTTAAGAAGAGTATTCTTCCTACTAAAACAGATGATTAGCGACACTATAGAAGCAATAAAGAAGAAGGACTCGAAGATTCTCGAAGACATGCATGAAGTAGACACTAACCTTGACAAATTCCATGATTATTGCATCAGAGTAATGAATCGTATGTCAATACATAAGGCTAGAAGGAAAGCAGTAATATTTTCAATACTAAATTTTATGGAACTAATAGGTGATGAAATTAAGGGAATAGCATCACACCTACTAAAAGGCCCTAAGAATTGCGATTATAAAGGGGCAAGTAATGTACTGTCAAGCATCGAAGAAGAATTTGACGTTTACACAAAACTATTCTTTAATTTTGATAAGGAAATGGTAAAGAAATTTTCTAAGATTAAACAAAAAACTAGGAATGCAATATTCTCAGTACCAAAAAAGGCTTGTGATGAAGAAAAAGAAGTATTACACCGCCTAAGAGTTATTGAAAGAAACATTAATTCAATGATGGAACTAAGAATAGAAATGGAATTCTAATGAAAAAACAAAAAAGGATTAATAAGAGAGTAGTAATTTATTCCATACTAGCATTAGGATTCTTAGCATTAACATACTTAGTAGACTGGATATTCATTATAGGGGCAGTAATACTAATGATACTTAACCAAAAGGAATTAAGAAAGGACTGAAAAAGACAAACTTTTATAAAGTAAATCGCGCTGATAAATAAAAGAGGAATAACGTGGTATTAGAAAGTTGTAAAGAAATATTTT
>PFDC01000153.1:0-2819 GCA_002763035.1 Candidatus Pacearchaeota archaeon CG10_big_fil_rev_8_21_14_0_10_35_13
TCATTGTAGTTGACTATAATAGGCAACTACCCATATATAAGCTTTACGGTTTGTATTCGATAAAAGCGTAGTGACTAATTTTTATAGAAAACTTAAGTAACTAACAAGAAAAAAATAAGGGTTTATCTTGGTTCTATTATTGATTTAAGAGAGTTTGCCATTACCCTAATCCATGAGTTTCTCCATGCTCGTAATCTTGAGGGATTATTAGTTGGTGGTGATAGAAACCCCTTATCAGTTCTTGATAATAGTGATGATAAAAACATAGAGTTTCTTGTAGAAAGGGAAGCTGTTGATACTTATGAGACCAATCCAGGAGTCTTTTATCATATCTTAGGAGTTTATGGTATTAAGATTCCTAAAAAATTCCGCAAGTAATTTCTCCAACCTGATATTAGAAAATATCAATTAGTTTATTAGAGAAGATTCCTGTGTTATTGCAGTGGTATGCCCTATGAGTGATTTGATTTATTAGCCCGAATAATTTAAGCCCTTCTTCATTAACAATCTTGCTATTCTTTTTATTTATTTTCATTTGCGGTGCCTTGAATATTTTTGGTGTTTGATTAAAACATTCTTCAAAAATGATTATTCCTTCGTTAATCTTTTCTTTAATGAGGGTTTCATTATCGCTGAGGTATTCTTCTGACTCATGAGTCGTCCCGTGTAGTGCTAAAGTTTTGTTGTATGAGAGTATTTTATTGCACCATTCTTTATCATCACTTATCTTCTTCCCTAAATATTCTGGTATTACAAACAAGACGTCGCTCTCTCGTATCAGTTCTTCATCACAATTTATTCCTGGACTTAAGTCATCTAATTGTTTACTGTTTATTATTCTGATGATTCCTAAAATAATAATTAGCACTATTAGTAAGATTAGTGTTGAGATTAGGGTTATCATCAGGATTCTTTTTGTTTTCTTCATGACTTGTATCAATACTTACTATTAGAAAAACCTTCTCATTGAAGCTCTTACTTCTTTATGTGTACGTCCATCTGTGGGAATGGTATGCTTATCTTGTTCTTATTGAGGACATTATAGATTTTCGTGTTTGCTTCATCGATTGATAAGAAACGGTTTTCGTAACTGTCAACGTAGAAGTATGCTTTGAATTTTAGCGCTGAGTCTCCCATTTCAGTAAACCTTACTACAGGTTCTGGTTTTTCTATAAAGTTTTTAATAGTTTTTATTTCCTTAAGCACTAATTTCTTAACTTTTTCTATATCGCTGCCGTAAGCTATTCCAAACTCTATCACTACCCTGCTTTGTTCTTCTGGTAAGGCAACATTTTGTATTTTTCCTTCAGCAATCTTACTATTAGGCACTATTATCATTTCGTTATCAAAGTTTTTTATTCTGGTACTTCTTAATCCTATTCTTTCAATTACCCCCTTGGTTTCTGAATCAAGGTATACTAAGTCTCCTACCATTATGGTTTGGTCTAGTATTACTGACATTCCTGAGAATACGTTGCTAAGTGTTGGTTGTAAAGCTAATGCTACTGCTAATCCTGCTATTCCTAAACCTGCAATTATTGGTGTTATCTCAACACCCCATAGGTGCAGTATATAAACTGCTACTAGGATTATCAAGACAACTTTTAATACTCCTAGTATAAATGATGATAATTCTCTTATAACCCCTCGATTAGCCCTGCTTCTCTTCTTCCAAGAGCGACTTACCATTATGTCAACTATTGAATGTATTATGTATGCTACAGAAACGATGAGTAGTGATTGGTATATCCATAAAATCACTGCACTAACACTATTATCTAACAATAATTCTTTTATTCCCAAATTAATACTAAGAATCAGTACTAAGAAAGTTACAGGTTTTGAGGATTTTTGTATTATTAGGTCATCTAAGTCAGTCTTGGTTTTGATTGTTAGTTTTAGTGTAATTCTTTCTATTATGAAGTATAAGACTCTTAGCACTATTAGTGTTACAAACGCGACCACTAAGGCTCTCAAATAATTACTAGTTATTATTTCTAACATTTATTCTCACCAATCATTATTTATGAAGCATCTTATATAAAACCTTCTTATATCCACCCTCTCTTTTTGATCCCCTTGTCTGTTATGTAGAATGGTAGTGTGCTTTCTTTCATGCTTCGGTGTTTTGTTAGTACTGCCTTCCTTCTACTATTATCGTTTACTAATTCTATCAGGCACTTACTCCAGTATTGTAGTATGTCTCCCCCTACTAACTTCGTCATTTCTTCCTTCTTGTATACTTGGTTGGTTACTATTACTGCAAGGTTTTTCTTTCTTGCGATTTCTGCGAGCGTTCTCATCTGTTTTACTAATTCTTGATTTACACTTCTAATATTTTCTTCTTTAGTTATTATTTCATCACCGGGTTTTCCTGTTCCTTTCTCTCCTAATTCTAAACGGTATAGCATTGTCATTCCATCAACGATTATTGCTCCGATGCTTTCTGGGTTTTTTATTTCTTCTAATAATCGTTCCATGGATTTTTTTTGTTCTTCAAAGTTTGTTGGTTTTAGTATCAAAATATTTTTTAGTACTTCTTCTATTTCTTCTTTTGTTTTTTCCTTACCGATTATTTGTCTAGCTCTGTCTGATGAGAATCCTCCTTCTGTGTCTATGAAGATTACTTTCTTTCCTTTTCCTGCTTGGCTTACTGCCACTAATAAGCAAATGTTTGTTTTTCCGCTACCTGCAGGTCCGTAAATAGTTGTTATTATTCCTTTGTCGTATCCTCCTCTCAACCAGGTGTTCATGTCGTAGCTTCCTGCTGATATCTTTTCATCGTAGTATTCTGTCATAATGATTAATAATTATTGAAG
>PFDC01000153.1:2944-3369 GCA_002763035.1 Candidatus Pacearchaeota archaeon CG10_big_fil_rev_8_21_14_0_10_35_13
GCTTCTTCTGGGAGAATCATTCCTTCTCTCATGTAATACTTGCATTTTAGTACGTCTTTTTGGGGGTTTATTTCTTTAATGCTTATCTTGCTAATTCCTGAGAGTATTATCATTCTTATTTTTCCATTAATTATTTCTTCATGATTGGTTCTAACTGTTAGTTTCTTCATTGCTTCTAATAAGTTATTATTTAATGATCGACTATTAGTTTCTATCATTTCAAGAATCATCCCTTTATCAGTCATCACACTAATTATCACCCCTCTTGCTTGTTTATACTTCACTCCTTCAAGAATGCTTAATGGTTCTTTTAGATTCATCTTGTCAATTCCTTCTTTTACATAAGTTATTAGTTCCTTGCCTTCATTATCACTATATTCTAGATTACTCATTAAATTATTAGAATTCTCTTACTTATATCTTTT
>PFDC01000025.1 GCA_002763035.1 Candidatus Pacearchaeota archaeon CG10_big_fil_rev_8_21_14_0_10_35_13
ATTACGTAGTCCCATCTTCTTGGTATTCTCTTCAGGCATGACGCTTTTTTTCCTTTCTTCCATACTTCTTCTAAGTCCATAGTATAAGTCTTCTTTATCCAGTCACATGCTTCTGTTAGTTCATAAGCAGTTTTTTTGTTCAGTATTAGATGTATCTCAATATTTTTCTCTTTATTACCTTCATGTATTCCTTTAGTCAGTTTTAGTGCTTCCACTACGTGACCTACGGGATTATAGTATACATAGTTCAGCAATAAGGTTTTTTTCTTTACCATCTTCTCATCTTTATTCAGTTAGACCAATTTTTATTATTTTTATTTCTGAGTTGTAATAGGTAAATTTCTATTATCACTGAGAATATTAGTGCTCCTAATGACAGGTTAAGATCAACATTGTTGAAGCATCTGGTATCCAGTGTCCTTAGTCCTATTAGTGATATTACTGCAAAGTCTATCAGTGGTGGGAAAATCCTGATGTCCATTCAGAACACTCCGATAATTCTTAGTACTAGAGTGATTATTATTGCTATACCAATCCATTTTAGTACGTCCTCTACTGTTACACCTTTTTTCTTAGCCATTTCAATCCTCTTAATTCTACTACGAAGACTATTTATTTAAGCATTCCGTTCTTCATTTCACTTTAGCGTACAATAAATCATTTACATATCTACCTTCTTTTTTCTGGTTTTTTCTTATTATTCCTTCAAGCTTGTACCCTGCCTTTTCCATCATCCTTGCTGAAGGCTTATTGTATTCTCTAACATATCCCTCGAGCCTTACCAAATTGTATTTTTTAAATGTGTAACCAGTAAATATTTTTAGGATTTTGGTCATTATCCCCTTATTTCTGTGCTTTCTCGCAATCCATGCCGATAGTTTTGCCTTACTTCTATTCCTCTTATCATGGAAGTAAATACTTATTTGTCCTGATGCTTCTCCGTCAATTTCTATAGTCCATTCTTCACCGTCCCTTTTATTCTTAGGCTTCTTCCTATCGCGAAAGTCATTTCTCAGTTCTTTCTTTACTTCTTCAACATTCTTGGGAGTGCTCATAAAATTCTTTTGTGTACCTTCGTCCTGTTGGTACTTGTAAATGTTTTCTGCGTCGCTAAGCTTCGCTGGTCTCAAAATAAATTTCTTAGTCTTGAAAACTTTCATTTTCCCCACCATCTTTCCGAATCCTACGAGCCCAGGAGGATTCGAACCCCCATCGTCCGGTCCGAAGCCGAAAATTCTATCCATTGAACTATGAGCTCATTATTTTGATGATTCTTGTCCTTAAAAAACTTCTTAAATCCTTGGTTTCAATAAGGAACAGAAGTTTTTGTTAGCTCAAATTGCTTCTTCAAATTCTTCTCTAGTTATTCTTAAGTCCTTCTTTATTATTTTTAATAAGAGTCCAGGCCCTATTTCTTCTCCCGGATGATTAGGGATTACTGTGGTTCTGCCATCAGAATGTTTAAAGAACATGTGGCTTCCTTCTTGTCTTATTAATTCAAATCCTAATCTCTTTATGATTTTTGTTAGTTCTATGGCAGTCAGCTGGGGCAACTTAGCCATTGTTAATCTCTATTTGCTGTAAACTAAAGAATTTTCCGCATACTTCGGGTTTTTGGCATTTTAGGTAGAGTGATATCGCTTCTTTAGTTCTTTTTAGTAGTTCATCTAATGTTCTAGCTTGTGTGTGACATCCTGGTAGCTCAACTACCTCGGAGACAAACCATCCTTCCTCATCCTGTTCTATTAATATGTTAAACTTTGCCATATTGTTCTTATGTAATTAACGTTTTTATATCTTGCTGTGTGGCGGGTCTCATCTCGCTAAGAGTAAAACTTCTTAAACTCGTAACTTCTTGTCTGTTCATGGCAATTATTCGTAAGAAGTGTTGGCCTAAGTATTTTGAATTAATTCTTGATGGTAAGAAGAAGTTTGATGTTCGTATTGCTGACTTTCCTGTTAGTGAGGGTGATACAATAATCTTTGAGGAGTGGAATCCTGATACTCAGGAATATACTGGTCGTAAGCTTGAGAAGAAGGTTACTTACGTCTCAAAAATTAAGGGCTTTGAGTTCTTCCCTAAGGAGGAAGTTGATGCTCATGGTTTGGTAATTATGAGTTTAGAATGATTCTCTATCAATCCTTAATGCCTTCCCTTCTATTATTGCTTCAGAAACTTTTTTTCTTGCTGTAGTGATTATTCTATGGAATGTTGGTTGTGAAACTTGCATTTTTTCTGCGCATTCGTTTTGTTCAAGTCCTTCCTTGTCTTTTAGTCTTAATGCTTCAAATTCTTCTCCTGTTATTACTACTACTTCTATTTCTCTTACTGGAATGCCTGCCGGCTTGTAATAGTCGGCTCTTGGCATTCCGCGAATTCTTCTTCTACCTCTCGGGCGTGGCATTACTCTTCTTCCTCCGAAACTCTTCTTCTACTTCTTCTAATCCCGAGGCCTCTATCGCCCCCTATTCCTTTTTTTGGAACCGTGTTCTTACAATTACCTTTTTGTCTTCCTGTTCTTGGTCCTTCTCCTTGTGGTCCTGTACCATCGTAATTTGGCATTTTCTTACCTCCATAAAGTTTATTTATTATGAATATATATTCACTATACTTTATAAGCTTTTCCGTCCTTTAAGAATTTATTCTACAGTAAAAGTTTAAATAACTATTATCACTCTTTTATTCATGAGTAAAAAAGAGAAGTCTGATGAGGGTCTTACCTTTAAGAAGTCAGAGCTTAGTGAGTGGTATCCTCAGGTAGTTGTTAAGTCAGAGCTTGCTGATTATAGTCCTGTTAAGGGTTTCATGATTATTCGTCCTCGTGCTTATCATATCTGGCAGACGATTCAGGATTACTTCAATATTAGATTAAAAAAGCTCAATGTTCGTAATGCTTATTTCCCTCTACTAATTCCTGAAGAGTTTTTTAAGCGTGAGGCTGGTCATGCTAAGGGTTTTACTCCTGAAGTTGCATGGATTGCTAATCGTGAAGATTCTGATGAGAAGGACCGTCTTGCTATTCGTCCTACTAGTGAGACTGTAATGTATGATTCTTATAGTCGTTGGGTTCGTTCTTGGAGGGATTTGCCTTTAAGGATTAATCAGTGGTGTAATGTAGTTCGTTGGGAAACAAAGGCAACAAGATTATTTCTTCGTACTCGTGAGTTTTTATGGCAGGAGGGTCATTGTGTTTATCAGACTAAGGATGATTGTCATAAGGAGACCTTAATGTATCTTGGTGAGTATGAAAAATTATGTAAGGAATTATTAGCTCTTCCAGTATTCAAGGGTCAGAAGCCTGAGTCTGAAAAGTTTGCTGGTGCTTCTAACACTTACAGTATTGATTCTTTCATGCCTGATGGTAAGAGTCTTCAGTGTGGTACTAGTCATGATTTAGGTCAGGGTTTTGCTAATAGTTTCAATATTTCTTTCCTTGATGGTTCTGGTAATAGGTCTGTTCCTTGGCAGAATTCTTGGGGTGTTTCTACACGCCTTATTGGTGCTCTTACAATGGTTCATGGTGATGATAAGGGGCTCATTCTTCCTCCAAGAGTTGCTTATAATAAGTTAGTGATTATTCCAATATTTAATGATTCTAATAAGAAGAAAGTTCTCTCTGAGGCTGAAAAGTTGTTCAAGGAACTTAAGTCCTTTGATCCCTTGCTTGATGACAGGGATGGCTATAGTCCTGGATGGAAGTTTTCTGAGCATGAACTCAATGGTGTTCCTCTGCGTTTAGAGCTTGGTCCTAAGGATATTGAGAACAAGAGTGTAGTGGTTGTTAAAAGAAACACTGGTGAGAAGATTCATGTTAAGCTCAAGGATCTTAAGAAGAAGATTCCTGAATTATTAGACAATATTCATGATGAGCTTTACGATAACGCTCTTAAGTTGATGAATTCTTTAATTGTTAAAACTGATGATTATGATAAGCTAAAAAAAGCAATTCTTGATAAGAAAGTAGTCCTTACTCCTATTTGCGGTTCTTCAT
>PFDC01000057.1:0-1307 GCA_002763035.1 Candidatus Pacearchaeota archaeon CG10_big_fil_rev_8_21_14_0_10_35_13
AAGAAAGTTAGTACGTTACGCATTCACAAAGATAAAACCAAAAATACCAGTAAAGATGAAGGTAATAATGGAACTGAAGGAAGAAAAGAAACCAATATTAGCATGAAAAAATAATTCTAAGAAAGCACGTATTCAAGCACATAAAAGATTAAAAACAGCAAATTAATAACTCTACAATGAGAAGACCATACATCCTACAGAACAAGAAACAGAGATATGAAGAAGGAAGAGGAGCTATTAGAATGCTCGAAGAAATTGAAGGAAGAGCAAGAGGGGATTTAGGAAGAGCAGGAGAACATTATGTAGGTGTAATTGAAATGTACATTGAAGAAGTAAGAGAAGGAAAAAACCCAAGACCAATAATCAGACAAGCAATTAGAGGATTCGAACAACTAGTAGAACTAATAGAAAAAGTAAGACCAGCAAGACAAACAGCATGAAGAAAGAGTTCAGACTCAGAGACTGAACTCGTAACTACTTCTTAGTAACTATAATAAAAGGTTTTAAAAACCCTAAATCATAAGAGTTATTATGATAATTCAAAGATTCAATGTTGGGCGATATCCATTAATGACCTATACCGGAGAAAGCACGATTGCAGACATAAGGGAAGACATGGGGCTTTCGGAAGAAGAAGAAGAAGTACTAAGAACTGAAAGGAAGAACGCTGTGACGCATACGGTTAACGCATTAATGACAAAACCGGCAGAATTAGCAGGGATACTACGAGAAGCAAGCGTTGAAAGACCACTAGGAGTATTATCTGCCCATGGATATTCCACAAGGGAATTCTGGAAGATCGAGGACGGAAGTGGTGAATTCAGGGATGTAAAAAGAATTCTGGAAGAAGAGGGAAGGAATGTTGCAGGATGGGTATTAGCATCATGCAATTCTGGAAGATATACTCTTAGTAAAACACATGTACCAGTTATTTATTCACTGGCAGAAGGCTCACTAGTAAGAGGAGCAGAAGAAGGATTCCCCTGGAGGGTTACAGGCACCGGAGGTATGAACTTGGAAGGAACAAGAGAAGTAGCAATGGATTATTATAATACAGCACGAGAATACACATACCCAGGAATTGACGAACTACCAGAAATAGTACCAGTAAAGAGAATTAGGGAACAAATAGAAAGAGGAAAGAGAAGGATAGCAGGAGCATACGGACTAATAAATCTCGCAAAGGCTATCGGAATAAATAGATAGAATACCAAAAACATTTATTAACTCTAAAAGTCAAGTAGTAAGAATGGCTATAAGAAAAGAGGTAGAAAAAGAAGGATATGTTAAATGGCTTAATGAATTAA
>PFDC01000057.1:1357-4045 GCA_002763035.1 Candidatus Pacearchaeota archaeon CG10_big_fil_rev_8_21_14_0_10_35_13
GGTAAAGGGGCTAATTTAGCAGAGATGTACAATAATAAAATGCCAGTACCACCAGCATTCGTAATAACAGCAGCGACGTACAAAGAATTCTTAGAAGTAACAGGAATAAACAAAGAAATATACGAACGACTATCAAGAGTAGACATAGAAAAAACTGTAGAACTAGAAGAAGCAGCAAAGAAGATTAGAGAACTAATAGAAAGCAAAGAAATACCCAAAGAAATGCGTGAAGAAATACTAGAAAGTTACGGACATTTAGATGTAGATGAAGAATCGTTAAGAGGAGCAAGCGCAGACGCATTAGGAATACTAAAAAGAGGAAGAGAACCACCATTCGTGGCAGTAAGAAGCAGCGCAACATCAGAAGACTCAGCAGAAGCAAGCTTCGCAGGACAACAAGCAACATTCCTAAACGTTAAAGGAAATGAAGACTTAATAAAAGCAGTAAGAGGATGCTGGGCATCACTATTCAGTGCAAGAAGCGTATACTACAGAATAAAGAAAGGATTCAAACACGAAGAAACAGCAATAGCAGTAGTAGTACAAAAAATGGTAAACCCAGAAAAAAGCGGAGTAATATTCACAAAAGACCCAAGAGGACTAAGCGAAGACGTAATAATAGAAGCAGTATACGGACTAGGAGAAGGAATAGTATCAGGAATGATAGCACCAGACCACTACGTGATTAACAGAAACCTAGAAGTACAAACAACAAAAGTATCAGACAAGAAAGTAGCAATAGTAAGAACATCATCAGGAACTAACGAAAAAGTTAATTTAACAACAGAAAGAAGTAACAGCCAAGTACTAACAAGTTATGAAATAAAAAAGTTAACACAATACGCATTAGAAGTAGAAAACCATTATAATAAACCACAAGACCTAGAATTCGCTATAGACTCACACGACATATACATAGTACAAACAAGACCTATAACCACCATAGGAAAAAAACCAATGGAAGAAAGCAGTGAAGAACTAGCAGCAGTAAAAGACGCAAAAGTAATAATTGAAGGATTAGCAGCAAGCCCAGGAGTAGCATCAGGAGTAGTAAAAATAATACACGACCTTAGCGAACTAAACAGAATAATCAAAGGAGACGTATTAGTAACAGAAATGACAAACCCAGACATGGTAGTAGCAATGCAGAAAGCAGCAGCGATAGTAACCGACGAAGGAGGACTAACATCACACGCAGCAATAGTAAGCAGAGAAATGGGAATACCAGCAGTAGTTGGTACGAGAACAGCAACAACAACACTAAAAGAAGGACAAACAATAACAGTTGATGGATTCACAGGAAAAGTTTACGAAGGAGTACTTGAAGGAAAGAAAGTAGAAATAAAACCAATAGTTAAAGGAACAAAAACAAAAATCAAAGTAATACTAGACCTACCAAAATACGCAGACAGGGCAGCACTAACAGAAATAGAAGCAGTAGGACTAACAAGAGTAGAAGGGATAATAGCAGAAGGAGGAAAACATCCAAACTATTATCTTAACGAAGGAAAAATTGATGAATACGAAGAAGTAATATACCAAGGAATAAAGAAAATAGCAGAAAAATTCAAAGAAGTATGGGTAAGAACTTCAGACTTAAGAAGTGATGAATACAGAAACCTCGAAGGAGCACCAAAAGAAATAGAAGCAAACCCAATGTTAGGAATGCACGGAATAAGAGCAGGACTAAAAGACAGAGGAATAATACTCGCAGAAGTAAAAGCACTAAAGAGAGTAGCAGACGAAGGAAAAATTATGGGAGTACTAACACCACAAGTAATAAGCGTAGAAGAAGTGAAAGAATTAGCAAAAGTAATAGAAGAAGCAGGAGCAGGAAATAATGAAAATATTAAGATGGGAGTAATGGTAGAAACACCAGCAGCAGTACAAATAATAGAAGAATTATGCGACGAAGGAATAAAATTCATAAGTTTTGGAACAAACGACCTAACACAATACACACTCGCGATTGATAGAGGAAACGAAGCAGTACAAGGACTATACAACGAGAAACATCCAGCAGTACTAAGACAGATAGAAAAAGTAATAAAAGCTTGTAAGGAAAAAGGTGTAGAAAGCAGTATTTGCGGACAAGCAGGAAGCGACGAAGAAATGGTAAGACACTTAGTAAGTTACGGAATTGACTCAATAAGCGTAAATGCTGATAAAGCCTATGAGATATCATCATTAATAAAAGAATTAGAAGAAAAAAGTGAAAATAAGAATACTATTAACGATAAAGAAAATAAGGAATTGAATGAAGAAACAAGTGAAGAAAAAGAAGAATTAGTAGAAGACAATTACGAAGAAGAAACAGTAGAAGAACTCGAAGCCAGGGAGGTATCCCCTAGAACCCCTCAAGAAAAACAAGAGAAGAAGGAAGCAGATGAAGATGAGGATTATGAAAAGGAAATACTTAAGGAATTAAACGATAAAGACAACACCGAAGAAGCAGGAAGCCCTGAAGAACCAGCACACGAAGGAAGAGAAATATTATTAGACATATTCTGAAAAGAAAGAGAAACTACACTAAATTATAGAACTAGACATTTATTCTTACACACTAATTGAACTACCCTAGGAGAATAAAAAACACTTAACTAAGAAAATAATAACCCCAAGAGAGAGTTTCTTGTTACCACGAGCAAGGAACAACACCATAGAAAGATTTATAAAGGAAAAAGTGTT
>PFDC01000057.1:4071-4412 GCA_002763035.1 Candidatus Pacearchaeota archaeon CG10_big_fil_rev_8_21_14_0_10_35_13
GCATTCAATGCCATAAGATCATTCTATCAATTAAGAACTAAGGATAATAAAGCAGCTAGAGACCCAACAGTAGAATCCATGTTCGCAATAGGAGCAAAAGAACTTAATGAAAATGGAAGGCTGACTGACGACCTAGTAAAAATTATAGGAGCATGGAACTTTGTAAGAGGAAGCGAAATTGAACAAACAACCGTCGGAGAATTTGAATCATACATAAGTAAAGGAATAGGAAAAGAACATTATGAAGAGATTACTGGGGGAGAAGAATTAGAAAAATACAGAATCCTAGTATCAGCAAATAGCACTAAGAAAATCAAAGAATTAGAAACATCTGAGGACGG
>PFDC01000057.1:4461-6948 GCA_002763035.1 Candidatus Pacearchaeota archaeon CG10_big_fil_rev_8_21_14_0_10_35_13
ATCAGAATTAATAGGAATACTAAATGAAAAGCCCAAATCATAGTAACTACTTCCTTTCGTTATCACGTAATCCTATAAGTTTCTTTACAAGTTCCGACATGACACCAAGAAATTCATCAGCCCTTACCTGAAAAGTATCAATATCAGCACCCCTAAGCTGTTTAACATGACCATGCATAATCTTATGATAAAGATCATAAACATCACGATACCAAACAAGATACTTCATCTTAAGAAGACCGGCATCAACAAAAGTCTCTTTAAGGAATACAGGAATATGTTCAGGAGATGGAGGAAGAACCTTAGCAGCCATCAAGGCAGCATGAGAAGAATCAACCATGGACCAATAAACACCATCAATACAATTAATCTCAGCAGCCTTACTACGACTCAAATGAACAGGGGCCCTTTGAAGAGCAGTAAATATCGCTTCAGGAGAAGAACGAATACGTCCCTGTTGGAGAAGAATCTTTAAAGGATTAAAGAAACCACCAAAATCAAGAATCGCCTCACCATAACGAAGAATGTTAATAACTACAGGATCACCACGAAGCATATCATCCCACCAAGTAGTGAGCTTAGTAGTAGTGATATGAAGGTTACGAGCATATTTTGAAGAAGAGATTAACTTACGAAGCTCCTCACGATACCAACCAATGAGCGCCTCATCCCAAATAACACTAGCATCATCAACAATAATAATTATATCGACGTCAGAATCAGGGCTGTCAGTATTCTTAGCAGAGCTACCAAAAAGAACTATACTCTTAACAATACGACTAAAACGCTCATAAACCCTAGTGGAGAAATCAAGAGCAACCTCACGAGACTTAACAAGTTCTAAATCCTCCTCGCTTATAGGACGAGCCTTCTTAGGCTCGAGAACCTTGTTAATATGAAATTGTTTAGGAATACTCTTAGAGTTCTTCTTATTCTTCTTAACAGAAACTTTTTTCTTAGTCATAATCACCTCTGAAATAATAATAATCATAACACCTCAGCTTTTAAAAATCTTTGTCTTACGAAGATTTGTCATTAATTGAAAATATCACCATTAACAATCAGAAGTTATCTCGGTGTCAATACCAGTAACGGGACGCCTAACAGAGGTAGCCCCTGCAGGAGCCGGAGGTTCATACTCACCATAAAGCCCGTCTCTTTGACGTTCACCAGGAATGCGTTTCCAACAACCCCCAGTGATTTCATAATCATGGATTTCCCAATCATAAATCGTTCCGACAACCATGAGACAGGGAAGTAACAAAACTATTTAAATTTTTACCAGGATTAATTAATTCATAGGAGTTCCAGAGAAACGACTACGAGCACCACCACCCATTTGTTGACCACCGAGCTCAACGGGAAGACCAGTGTGACCACCACCATAAACAGAGAAGTGATAATCAGGAAGATTAGGACCTAAACCAGAATAATACATTGGTTGACCACCAAGACCAGCAATATCGCTCCAAGTAACAGCCCCAGATTCCATGACTGGAGAATTAAGATTAGCAAGAGTCATAATATGAGGAGAAGTCTGATGCATAGCGAAGAACGCACCACCCTCAAAAACCCTATTGCCAGCAAAACCTTTTTTATCAAACTCCTGCATTATCTGTTTTAAAGGAACATCACCCATACCAGGAGGTAAGTCCTGAGTAGAACCACCAAGAGAATCATTCATATGCATGTGCTTAACGTAGGAAGCAACTTTCTTAGCCTCAGAAATAATCTCCTCATCGCCGAAACCTTGACGACGCATGGCAGCACTATGAACAGTATCCCAAGTAATGCCAATATGCTTATTAGCAATACTCCGGGCTTTAGACTCGGAATAACCCTCATCCACCAACTTCTTAACAGTCTCATTCCTTGAACGCTCAACTAAATTCTTCATATCATCACCAGTACTTAAGAGAACACCAAAGGGAGGATTCTCAATATTAATTATTGGAGCGGAATCTTTATACCTATCATAGGCCTTAACAACAAGATTACTAAAAGTTTTAGAAGCCTTCTCAAGAGCAAACTCTTCAATAGGAACAATAACCTGAGGAGTCTTTAGAGGGGCACCACTACGAACAAAACCGTTATTAATGGCATGAAGCATGGTATTAATAGCCTCAGAGCTATGTTTTAATTGTTCAATAGAATTATTATTATTCATGGCCATAATAGCAGCCTCCTGTTCTTTAAGATACCCCTTGGATACTTCCTTTAGATAAGCCTTGACTTTATCATCACCATTCTTCATGGCATAACTATAAAGAGAATTAAGAGTCTTCTCGGCAGTCTCAAAATAAACACCCGCATCATTAATATCTCTCGCATACAATTGCTGAATTTTTGCCAGTTCTGAAGGGGTATTAGCAGGTTGTGCAACCTTAATAGGCTCATCAATAAGCCTATCACCACGCGCCTTAATCTGAGTAAGCTGAGAAATACGCTCTTCCCAAAAACCATGATTCTGAGTTCTAACAAAGTTTT
>PFDC01000167.1 GCA_002763035.1 Candidatus Pacearchaeota archaeon CG10_big_fil_rev_8_21_14_0_10_35_13
TATCTTTCTACTCCAATTCATCTCCTACCTAAATCAGGGATTTCAGGATGGAGACTTCTTGGAGACGAAGTTAAAAATCACTCCCCCGTTAATTGACATAACTCTTTCACTATTATCAAGATTATTTGAGAAAGTTAAGTCGTCAGAATTTAAAGGAAGATTATTCATAATTTCTCCTTTTGCTTTTAGAACATATCCTCCTTTAACAAAGACTCTTACTAAATAAGGGGGGTTTCCAGTAGTATTAATGCTTCTTCCGTTTTCGATGACTAATTCACATATTGGCTTCTCGCCCATGTCAAGCAAAGCTCTGACTTTTCAGTTTGCTCTTTTGTTTGATGTAGTCTAAATTTATAACTTAGCATTTTTGATTAACCTCAAGATTATATCTTCATAAGTATCTCCTTTGTTACCTAACTTATCTAACTTCTTTTTGGTTTCTTCACTAACTACTATTTTGGGATTTTGTTTGTTCATATATATTTAATATATTTGGTATATTTAAATCTTTTGGTTGTAATTTTAGGCAAATTCATCTGATGATTAAAATCAATCAGTTTTCTTTGCCACGAGCATGTAAAACTTACGTTTTTCCGTAAGAAAACAGCCTTATTCCCTACACTTTTCCGTAAGAAAGATAGTGTTTATTCAGAGGATTTGTTTATTTTTCCTTGACAATTTTTTGGGAGTCTTTAGGGTATTAACAAAAACCTCGCTTCAGATTTCAGAATTTTCTATTACTTAGTACACTAAAACTCTATTACTAAGCCACATATGTTACATGGTAAGGAGGAAATTACCTTAAAGGTTAATAGATATTTCTTTACAGTTCACCAGGTGTTTATGAAGAATAACATTCTACTAATTAACAACCAAACCAAACCTGACTATTCCAGCCTTATAAGTACGTTTTAGTATGGCTAAACAATAACTAGGCCTATGTTTTAGTAAGATCTTGATTATTCTTCAATGATTCTTAGTTCAGATTCATAGTCCTAGAGAATCTTTTTTTGAATTATCAGATAGTAGCTTCTTTAATCCTAGAATGTCCGTGTGGTATACTTTACAGTTTCCTACACTGACGATTTTTTCTTCACCTTCATAATGAACTATCACAGCTTTTCTTGGTTTATAAGTTTCTATGAAGGATCTTAGTCCCTTGCCGACATTATTAGGATTAGTGACTTTTACTTCTATAGGCAATAACTCTTTGTCTTTTTCTATTACGAAGTCTACTTCAGCCCCGGACTTTGTTCTCCAGTACTTTAATTCGTGGCCTCCCTTGACTAATTCGGCGGCTATGTAATTTTCAAAAGTCTTTCCTTCGGGGGTATCATTAAAGCTTTTAGCCACTAAGTTTCTCATTCCAGTATCAACAAAGTATATTTTTGGCTGTTTTATTATTTCTTTATTCTTATTATTGCAGTAAGGCCTTACCTTCATGATGAAATAACTTTTTTCTAGGGCACTTAAGTATTTCTTTATTGTTTTAGCCCTTATTCCAAGATTCTTAGTTATTGTTTCATAAACTAGTAAGTTCCCGATGTTTATTGACAAGTATTTAGTTAATAATTCTAATGATTCGCTATCCCTTATAGAGAAATTATTAGTTACGTCTTTTAGTATCATTGTTTGATAAAGGTCTGATAGTATGTTTTTCTTTAGTTCCATCCCTTCACTAAGCACCACCCTTGGGTATCCGCCATAGGTTAGGTGTTCCCAAACGTTTCTTTCAGTAGCTTGTTTTACTCCTTCCTTGAAGTTTTTTGCATTAAAGAATTCTTTTAATGAAAATGGATAAAGTTTTATTATTGTCACCCTCCCTACTAAGTATGATAATACTTCTCTGCTAAGTATTAGTTCTGATGATGAAGTAATCCATAGTTTCTTTCCACTATCCACTAAGTACTTAATATTATTCCCTGCATTTTTGCAATAATGAACTTCGTCAAGTATTGAATAATCATATCCTTCAAGGTATTGTTTTTCAAACTTCTTAACGTCTTCTTCAAATAATCTTCTTATGTCAAGATCATTAAATAATAAGTATCCTGCATTCTTAGTCTTAGAATATTCTTTAAGCAGGGTGGTCTTACCAGCTTGTCTTGCCCCTACTAATGCAATAGCTGGATAAACGCTCACTAAACTATCAAACTTGTTCATTACCTCTCTACTAACAAATGATTTGCTCATAATAATTCTAATAAGAATAACTATTTAAACCTTACTATTCCAGTCTTATAAGTACGTTTTAGTAGGGCTATTCCAGTCTTATAAGTACGTTTTAGTAAGTTCTTGACTCATCCTTCAATAATCCTTCAATAATCCTATAAGTCTCAAGTCTCGGTTTTCGCTAGTATTCTAGGCTTGATATTTCGCTACCAGGAGGCTTTTCAGTGATTCTTGAGGGATTATTTTATGTTTATGACCAACAGACCATAAGCCCCCCTAAAAAGCCACCATAATAAGGGGTTCATCGTCGCAGTTACTTACCCATAAGTATCAATCACACCACAATTATATCACAAGAATACCATTACCCTAATGACACATAAGCATTGTGCGACCATTAACAAA
>PFDC01000063.1 GCA_002763035.1 Candidatus Pacearchaeota archaeon CG10_big_fil_rev_8_21_14_0_10_35_13
GCCTCGAGCAGGAATCGAACCTGCGCACCCCGAAGGGTCCGGATTAGCAATCCGGTGCAATACCATTATGCGATCGAGGCATGATAATGATAGAAACGTAGGGCTTAAAAAGTTTGTTATACTAAATAAAAATGAGAAAAGGTGAAAAAAATGTAATATGGAATTAATAACAATTATTTGGTTAAGCACAGTAATAATAGTAGCATTATACATCATAAGCGTAATATTCTACTTATTACTAGACAACAGAAGCCCAGAAACAACAATAGCATGGGTAATGATAATACTAACACTACCAATAATAGGACTACTAGCATACTTATTCTTAGGAAAAAACTGGAGAAGAAAAACAAGAAAGATGCTCAAAGAAAGAAGAAATACAGAAAACAGAATAAAAACATTCCTTAAAGGATACAAAGAATTACACGAAGCAACAATAAAAAACATAGAAGGAGGGGGAATACACCCACAAACCATAGAACTAGTAAACCTGTTAAGAAGGAACTCCGGAGCATTAATAACAGCAGATAACGAAGTGAAAATAATACAAAAAGGAATAGAAAAATTCGAATTATTAATGAAAGACTTAGAAAAAGCAAAAAAACACATACACCTAGAATACTACATATGGAAAAGTGATGAGTTAACAAAGAAAATACACGAAATACTAATAAGAAAAGCAAAAGAAGGAGTAGAAGTAAGACTAATGTACGACGCAATAGGAGGAAAAGGATTCAAGAACAAAGACAAGAAAGAATTAAGAAAAGCAGGAATAAAAGTTAGAGCTTCATCAACAAAACTACAAACACTGAATTATAGAAATCACAGAAAGGTAGCAGTAATTGACGGAAGAATAGCATACGTTGGAGGAATGAACGTAGCAAAAGAATACATTGACGGAGGAAAAAAGTTCAAGAAATGGAGAGACACACACCTAAGAATTACCGGAAGCGAAGTATTAACAATACAAGGAATATTCATAGTATCATGGTACAGACTGACAAACGAAGAATTATTCTCAAACAAATACTTCCCTAAACCAGAAATTACAGGAAAAACATTACTACAAACAACAACTTCAGGACCAGACAGCAAATGGGAAGCAGTAAAACAACTATACTTCTCACTAATAAACTCCGTAGACAAATACATCTACTTAGAAACACCATACTTCCTACCAGACGAAAGCATTAATATGGCACTAAAAACTGCAGCCCTAAGAGGGCTAGACGTAAGAATAATAATCACCGGAGTCCCAGACTACAAAGTAGCATACCATGCATCAAAAACATTTTATAAAGGACTATTAGAAGCAGGAGTAAGAATTTACGAATACATGGAAGGATTCATGCACTCAAAAACTTTAGTACTAGACGACGAAATATCGACCGTAGGGACAGCAAACCTAGATCCCAGAAGCTTCACACTAAATTATGAACTAAACACACTAATAATAGACAAAAAAAAAGCCCTAGAACTAAAAAAGACTTTTAACGAAGACCTAAAAGGATGTAAAGAAATAACCCTACGAAACGTAGAAAGCTGGGGCATTATAAGCAGGATAGGACACTCAATAGCAAGACTATTCGCACCATTACTATAACTTACCAAACTTATCCAAAAAAGAATCAAACAAGTACGAATTATCACCAACACGAACCTCAAAAAACTTATGAATCATCAAACCTCTAGAAAGAGTAATTCTCTCATGAAAATCCCCCTCAGAGAACTGACCAGTACTAATAAGTAAAGACTTAGCAACAAGGGACTGAAGATGACAAGGAAGGAACTGATCATTAAGAATAAGCTTATCAGCACTAATATAGAAATGCTTATAGAACTGTAGGTAGAGATAATAACGCTCATTAGAAAAATGGTCATTCATAAAAACATAAACGTTAGTAAGAGTCTGAAGTTGATTATCAGCCCTAAGACTCAGAGAGACATTTGCTAAATCATCACCAGTACCAATATGATGAGGGAAGAAAAAACCAGGAAAAAAGAAGTAAGGAATAACTATTGTGAATAAAGAGATAGTTATAACTAAAAGAATTAAATAAAAAAACCATTTTAACAGAAGTTCACCTCTTACCATCAACAATTTTCTCAGCTTTAATAATCATACCATTCTTCAAACCAATAAAAACACCACCATCAATACCCTGAACGAAAGAAGCCTCACCAGGATCAATAATACTATTCAACTCATCAAGCTCAATAAACATCAGCCTTACCAAGGAAAAACTTACCACCACCAGGACCACCCATGAAAATATCAAGACAACAAACTTTAAAAGCATAACTATCGCTATAACCTTGTAGAGCGAGGTGGAGCAGCCCGGAGTGCTCGCGAGGCCCATAACCTCGAGGTCGGTGGTTCAAATCCACCCCTCGCTATACTTTTCTTCTCTAGAAAGTTGTAAGAACAATATATAAACTAATAATTCATAAAAAAATTGATGGTAATTATAGGAATAGATGACGCAGGAAGAGGACCAGTAATAGGACCAATGGTACTAGGAGGAGTGATGATAGAAAAAATAACAGAAGAAAAACTCAAAGAATTAGGAGTAAAAGACAGCAAGATGCTATACCCAAAACAAAGAACTAAGATGAAAAAAGTGATAGAAGAAATAAGCAAAGGAAGCAAAGCAGTAATTATGACAGCTAAAGAAATAAACGATTACATGGACAAAAACATTAACTTGAACACTATAGAAGCAATAGCAGCAGCACAAGTAATAAACTACTTACTAAAAGAAAAAGAAGAAGAAGTAACAATAATACTAGACTGCCCATCAGTAAACACCAAAGCATGGCTAGAAAGAGTAAAGGAATTCATGATAAGAAAAGAAAACGTGAAGTTTATATGCGAACACAAAGCAGACCAAAACTATGTAGTAGTAGGAGCAGCAAGCATAATAGCCAAAGTAACAAGAGACGAAGAAATAAAAAAACTCAGAGAGAAAATAGGAAAAGACTTCGGAAGCGGATACCCAAACGACCCAAAAACTAAAGAATTCCTAAAAGAACATTATAAAGAATACCAAGAAGAAGAAATATTCAGAAAACACTGGAGCACTATAACAAGACTAACAGAAGAAAAGACCGGAATACAAAAGAAACTCTACTAATAATATTATAACAAGAAAGAACCATTAACCACAAAAAAACAATAAATTTATTATAAAATACTTATTTCTGTAATAAATCATCAAGAACACTAGACTTACGAACATCAGACTTGCGAACATCAGAACCACTAAAAAGAGTACTATAAAGATTATGAAGCCTTAAAGAATAAGGATCAAGGGAAACAGGAACATTACCACCTGGAAGACTTTGAGAATTAAAAGCATAACCATCAGGCACTGGAAGCCTTCTAGAAGCATCAGGACTATTAATAGAAACACCAGCACAAACCATACCTAAACCAGACACTACCATAACATAAGATAAAAAATTATTCTTAACCATAAAATAATTTAGTATTATGAGTAAATAAAGGTTGTTATAAAGAAATTAATTATGCAACAAACAAACATAAGTCATAAGAACAAAAAAACATAATAGCAATTCTTAAATATACACTAATTCTGTAATAAATATGCCCTTCATAGAAAAATTGGTGATGAAAGGATTCAAGAGCTTCTCAAGCGAATCAACAATACCATTCAGTAACGGAATGAACGCCGTAGTAGGACCAAACGGATCGGGGAAATCATCGCATTATGATACCCTAGTAACCCTCGATAATGGTAGAGAAATTAAGCTAGGAAAACTTGTTGAAGACCAACTAAAAAGAACAAAAACTCACAAAAAATTAGACGACGGAATCTACGCTGATGGTACCTTAAAAGAACCAATAACCATACTATCATTAAATAAAAGAACTATGAAAGCTGAACCAAAGATTGTGACTAAATTTATAAAAAGAGAAGGGGAAGAACTTTATAAGTTAAGAACTGTAAGCGGGAAAGAAGTAAAGGCTACAGGTTGTCATCCTGTGATGTCCTTCAAAGAAGGAGAGGTTAGGAGCCTATTAATAAGTGAATTAAAACAAGGAGATCTTATTGCCTCACCAAGGATAATTAAAACTAAAGGGAATATAGGCATTAACCATGAAATTTTTAGGATCATGGGCTACCTCATAGGTGATGGTTATATAGCAAGAGATAGAATAGAGTTTGTGAATCAGGACAAAGAGGTATTAGGGGACTTTAGGAAATTAATGAGTGAACACTACACAAAAGACTTAAAAATAAGAAGAGAGAAAAGTGTTGAAAGAATATACTTAAGAGATGTCAAAACAGTGAAAACGATTAGAGATTACTTCATAAAAGATTATGATAAATCTATAACTTCTAAAGTAAAAAAAATACCTGAAGACTTATTAGAGGGAAACAACCAATGTGTTGCTAATCTTCTAGCCGGGCTTTATGACACTGATGGTAGCGTAAGAAAAAACATACCTGTTATTGAATACTGCACTAAGAACAAAGAACTCGCTAATCAAGTTCAAGGACTGCTATTAAGGTTTGGAATAATGTCTAAAATTAAAAAAAGGATGTGCGTGGCTACTAATACCACAGAGAAGATAAAGGGGGAATACTACTACATTTATATCTACGGCAAGGAAAACTTAGAGAAATTCTACGATAATATCAAGCTGAGAATTATGAGAAAGAGAGAGATTATCAAACATCATTTAGACAAGAGGACTACCCCAAATCCAAATACTGATATTCTCCCAGCTGAAACTAACGATTATGTGAAAGAAATCGCTTCTTTATTAGGAATTAAGGCTAAACCATTAAGAAAAGATTATCCCCTACTTTCAGCGTACATAGAAAAACGTTGTCTGCCTACAAGAAGTGGGATATTAAGATTACTTCAGATCTTCAAGAAGAAACTTTTATCATTAAAAGAAAACTATAACTCCTTATCAATGAACCAGTTACCCCTGGTAGAATGTATGGATAACCTTAATTTATCTGGTCAGAGCACATCATTAAACCTTGGATTATCAAGAGGAACAATTAGAGATCGCTGGGCTACAAATAAGTTTAATCCGAAACCAGAGAACTTACAAAAATTCCATGATTATATCAAGAATATCTTTGAGTACAGGCTGGCTAAAATTAAAACTTTAATGACACTATTAAACAATCTCGCTAATTCAGACATTTATTGGGATAAAATAATATCAATAGAAAAACTTCCAAAAGAGGAATGGGTTTATGACTTAACTATAGAGAATAATCACAATTTCATAGCAAATAACATCTTTGTTCATAACAGCAACATCACAGACGCAGTATGCTTCGTACTAGGAAGACTAAGCATAAAAAGCCTAAGAGTAGCAAAAGCAGCTAATCTAATATTCGCAGGAACAAAAGAACACAAACCATTCAGTGAAGCAACAGTAAAAATAGTATTTAATAACGAAGACGGAGGACTATCAATAAACACTAAAAGTGTAGAAATACAAAGAACAGTAAGGAGAACAGGACAAAGCATCTACAAAATAAACAAAGAAACAAAGACCAGAGGAGAAGTACTAGAACTACTAACACAAGCAGGAATAGACCCCTACGGATTCAATATAGTACTACAAGGAGAAATAATGGACTTAGTAAAGATAGGACCAGAAGACAGAAGAAAAGTAATAGAAGAAGTAGCAGGAATAAGCGTTTATGAAACAAGAAAGAACAGAAGCCTAAAAGAATTAGAAAAAACCGAAGAGAAACTCAAAGAAATAAACGCCATACTAAGAGAAAGAACAGCATACATGAAAAACTTAGAACAAGAAAGACAACAAGCACTAAAATACCAAAGACACGAACAAAACGTGAAGAAATACAAAGCAAGCATTATAGAAAGACAAAGAGGAGAAAAAACTAAAGAACTAGAAAGAATAAACCAAGAAATAGAAAAGAACAATACAACAAAAGAAAAACTTAAAGAAAAACTAACAAAACTAAGAGAAGAACTAATAATTAGAGAAAAAGAAACTAATGAAATAAACGATTACACACAAAAAAGTTCTGGAATAGAAATGGAATCGTTACATGAAGCAATCACTAATCTAAGAGCAGAACTAGCAGGACTAGAAGTAAAAAAAGACAATAATGAACACCGACTAGAAGAAATGCTTAGACGTAGAGAAAACCTTAAGACAAACATAAAAAATTACGAAGAAGAAATAACCATGCTAAAAAAGAAAAGTCCAATAATGGAACAGAAAATAAAAGAACTAGAAAAGAAAAAGAAAGAACTAGAAGCAGTAGAAGAAAAAAGAAAAAGTTATTACGGGATGAAAACAGAACTAAACTCCATAAGAACAAGAACACAAGACAAACTAGGCCAACTACAAAGAGTAAAAGGAGAAACAGAATACACCATTAAAGAAATAGAAAGACTAGCAGAAGGACTAACAAGTAAAGAAACAGAATCATGCCGCAAAGAAATACAAAAAATAAAAGATGAAAACGTTAAACTAATAGAAGAAACCGAAGAAAAAGAACAAGTAAGAAGAGAAATAGAAAGAACACTAACAATCTATGATAGAGAAATAAATGAGAATAAAGACATAAAGAAACAAGTAAGCGAAATAGACACCTGTCCATTATGTAAGAATAAGATGACCGAGAAACACTTAGAAGAAGTATACAACGAATGTGACAACAAAATAAATAATTCAGAAAAATCCCTCACTGAAAGCGAAGATAAACTACAAAAAATAAAAGGAGAAACTACAAAAATAAGAGAAAAATTGTTATATAACAACGAACTGCTAGAAAAGAAAAACCAAGAATTAGTAAGACTAAACAGCATTAACGAAAAGAAAGAATACATAAAAAAATATTATGTTCAAGAGAAGACCTTAGAAGAAGAGATTGAGACCTTAGAAAAGAAGAAGAAAACCCTAGAAAACGAAAACAACAATAATAAAGAAGTAGAAGAATTATATGACAAACTATTAATGGAAATAGAAGACATATCATCAAGAACAGAAAATAATATAGACACAGAACTAAAATTCAAACAAAGAGACTTAGACCAAACAAGAAACATAATAAAACAAACATTCCGTGATGAAGAAGAATTAAGCACCGAAATAGAAGAACTAAAGAATAATTATGATAACAAAAATAAAGAACTAAAAAAGAAAGAAACACAAGAACAAGAACTACAAAAGAAATACCAAAAACTCTTTGAAAAGAGAGCAAAACTACAAAAAGAATCATATGAAATAAGTAATCAAACAATAGGATTAGAACATGAAATAAGAAACAACGATGATAAGATAAACAATCAAAAGATAGAATGGGCAAGAACTGACGCAGAAATACAAAACTTAAACGTAGAAATAAGCGAATATGAAGGGATAGAAATAATAAATATGCCAGTAGATAAGCTAAGAGCTAAACTACAAGAAACACAAGAAATGCTCATAAGAATAGGAAACGTTAATATGAGAGCATTAGAAGTATACGAAGGAGCAAGAGAAGAATACGAAAAAGTATCAATAAAAGCAGAAACGCTAAACAATGAAAAAGAAGAAATAATGAAAGTAATAGAAGTAATTGACAAGAAAAAGAAAAGAACATTCATGAAAACCATGGACTCAGTGAATGAATTATTCACGAGAAACTTCTTACAACTAAGCACTAAAGGACAAGCATTCCTAGACCTAGAAAACAAAGAAGACCCATTCGCAGGAGGACTAAATATCATAATAAGGGTAGCTAGAGGAAAATACTTTGATGTATCAAGCCTATCAGGAGGAGAAAAAACCCTAGTAGCACTATCACTAATATTCGCAATACAAGAATACAAACCATACCCATTCTACATATTTGACGAAGTAGACGCCGCGTTGGACAAAAGAAACTCAGAAAAACTAGCATCACTAATAAAGAAACATATGAAAACAGGACAATACATTGTAGTAACACACAACGACGCATTAATCACAGAAAGCACAATACTATATGGAATAAGCATGCAAGACGGAATAAGCAAGGTATTAAGCCTAAGAATATGATTAAGTTATTATTTGTGCAAGACGGAATAAGCAAGGTATTAAGCTTAAGAATATGATTAAGTTATTATTTGTGCAAGAAGGAATAAGCAAGGTATTAAGCTTAAGAATATGATTAAGTTATTATTTGTGCAAGAAGGAATAAACAAATTGCTTAGTCTAAGGATTCAGCAATATAACCAACAAGACCTGAGATTTCCCTCATAAGAACACGCTTCTTATCACCAAAATCAGCAATACCGCGATTTTCTGCATCAAGCCTTAACTCTCTAGCAAGAATCCTCACATCATTTAAACCAATCTTCTCAAGATGTTGCCTAACAGCCTCAAAAGTAACACCTATCTTACCAGTAACAAGATTCCTAACTCTAGAACCGATCTCCTTAAGACTAAAACCCTCATAAGCCAACCTCTCAATATCAGGACGCCTAATAACTCTACAAGGAACAGGAAAGTCAAGACCTGACTCATGAATATACTGATACGCCCTAGCCCTACAAACGCCTCTACGTTCTATAACCCCCAAAGCCTCATCAAGATTAGCACCCTCCTCATGAAGCTTGAGAACCTGCGCCCTATGACTATCACCCTTTAATGGGACAGCAATACCAAACTTTCTAATATCATAATGAACCTTTCCATAAGTTAACCCAAGGGTTGAACAAATCTCTTTAATATAATGACCTTTAGAAGCAAGCCGCTCAATAGCCTCCCTCCTTTTCTGATAATTAACCTGTAATTTCATAAGACTATAATGGTAAAGCCATATAATAAATTAACTATTGACCTATAAGAGATCTTACGATTTCTTAATTCTTAGTATATAAATTATAAAGGGTAATGCTAAGCTCATTACTAATCATTGCTTATAACTATCATAATCATAAGGTTATGAGCGTTAGCGAATTAAATTGTAAAAAACTAATAACAAATAAAAAAGAAAATAAAAAGATTGTTTTTAGTAGTAACTTTCTCCGAATTCTTCGGACTTTTGAGGTTTCCTAGTAAGCAGTACTATAAGTATAACCAATAGTACAACGAAGACTATGGCCAATACTACGGTAAGTACTACCGCGTTGCTACCAGCAATGCTACCAGTAACATTAGCAGTAAATGGAACTCTCTTAACAAGAGCACCATTGCTATTGACATTGACTCCGAAGTTATAGGTTCCAGAGTTATCAGCACGAACAGTTATTGAAACTGTCTTGCTGCTCATAGGACCAACAGTAACTACTGGTTCATTAGCTCTCACTAACAAGCCACTAGCACTTTCCGGAATTATCTCGTAAGTCTTGACATTACTGCCAGAATTCACAAGAATCAAGTCATAAGTAATCTCGCTACCCTTGCTGAAGTCCTTAATAGCTGAGGAGGTCAATACTTCACTAGCCATTTCAGTACCAGAAACAACCAATTTCTTGGTCATACTTGTAACTGAATCAACTGTTGAAGCTTCGATTACTAGGTCATAAACTCCAGAAACGGCATTGGAAGGAACGACTAAGTTCAATCTACCAAGAACTGCATCTTCCTTACCATTGTCCTTACTGTCCTCATCAAGAGGGGTTATGTCCCCGAAGTAAGCACGCTTTTCAACACCAAGTTCAGGAATACTTACCTTAACAAAGGTGTCATCAAGCCTGTTGAATCCTCTATTCTTAAGAACCACATCAATACTCAAGGCGTTACCAGCACTAACTGTTCTGCTGAATTCAACTGAAAGGATTTCTATGTTGTAAGATTCTCTCTGAAGCATCAAAGGGAAACTTTCTTCATGATATCCTGTACCAGTCTCAATTCTTACGAACAAAGTGAATCTTTCAGAAGGGTCGATATCTGAAGGAAGTCTCAAAGCTAAAGTTTTGGCGTAAGTACTACCGTTCAATAATTCGAACCTACTAGTAGAATCCACTATGTCAGTTCTGTAACCACTAATCCAGGCCTTAACCTTAGCATCAGAAGCATCATCAAGAGCTGAGAATACGACCTTTAAAGGAAGTACATCGCCAGCATTACCAGCAATACTGCTGATACCTGAAGACACATCGACGCCGTTAATGGTAGCCTTGAAATCAGTAACTGCAAGGTTCCCAGTACTTAATGCACTAACTGCACCAAATACTGTTAACATTGAGATAACTGCTAACATGGAAACCAAAAATGTTTTGTTTATCATTTTGGGTTTTGTTTTAACAAATTTAGTTATAATACATACAGAATAACGCTTTATAAACTTTGCGATAGTAACAGATTTGGGTCACTCTCAAGTAGTAGTGATTTTCTTGGAACTATTTACCATGTTATCCGGCTTAGGTAACAACATTAAATATTCTTAACTACCTGCTGGTAACTATAACCTCTTTACCACTATATGATTCTTTGAAACTCGTCGCTAACTTGACCAATATTCTCTAGAAGGTATGAATGCATTTTACCAATAAGCACTGACTGTATTCCTTCCTTCAATTTTCCAGTACACAAATCAATATCTCTTTGCGGAGACTCAACAACACCCAGAGGAAGACTACAAACCATGTCCTTACCATTCAACCCCTCAAGTTCTGAACTACCACTACGCAACTGTAATAACTTAACATAAACCACACAATTATCACCGCTATTACCCTCAATACGATAATACCAATCAGCAGTATCACTAGTCTTAATGAATGATGCACTAGAACAAGCACTCAATGAATCACTAAAACAATCATCATCATTACATGCCTCAACATACAATAATCTAAAAAATATCATACTAACAGCTACTGCTGTAACAATGAAGAATAATACTAGTAGTATCACAACCCTTTTATCAGACAAAAAACCCATGATAAAACTAAGAGTGAAGTGTTTAAAAAGGTTATCTTAACTATCAGAATAAGCGCCACCCAGTAACTCTAGAAGCAAGGTCCTTAACATGTTTAGGACTAATGCCCCTATCATAAGTACTACTACAACCATTAAATATTGCCATTCTTCCTTCAGGGAAAAGATTACAAAAACCAGCACCACAA
The DNA here is from genome assembly GCA_002763035.1 of Candidatus Pacearchaeota archaeon CG10_big_fil_rev_8_21_14_0_10_35_13. Lineage (GTDB taxonomy): Archaea > Nanobdellota > Nanobdellia > Pacearchaeales > GW2011-AR1 > PFDC01. The sequence continues at coordinate 11,068 of PFDC01000063.1, forward strand.
AGAACATAAGGAGAATCATCAGGAAGCTTAGGAATCCCCTCATCATCATAAGTTGTAACAACTCCAAATTCATCAGCAAAACCTAAAAGAATAGTAGAATGATTACCACTAGAAACATCATGGCTAAACCTCAATAACGGAGCATTATCGGGACCATAGAACTGCAAGACCTTGTACCTGCCCTCATTATCAGGCCAATTAACCAGCGGAATATTACTCATGAAGAGATGTTCTAATAAGAATTAATAAATATTACTATACTAAATATTCAATAACCTAATCTTAGTATCCATTCTAGAAAAGCCCTTAGCAGCAATATAATGAATACCCCTACTCTCAGAAGCACGAATGATACTAGGAGTAGCATTACCATCAACAATTACACAAAATATTGGTTTCTCAGTACGATTAATAACTGTAGAAGCACTACGAACACTCATACTACTAATTATTTCAATCTTATCATTAATTATTAACACAATACCCTTACCACTAACCTCACCAGCTAAGGAATTAATCTTCTTAATATCATCAGTACTTAATTCACGAAAAGGAAAATTCTCAAGACTATCCTGAGAATAGGAGGAGCGAGGGCGGGAACCGCCTCTCGAATAACTACTCCTACGATCTCCATAACCCCTATCTCTATTCTCACTGTAAGAACTCTCATAACTCTGAGAAGAAACCTTCTTCCTCAAAGCCTGAAGTATCTCCTTACCAGTAAGTTCCTCAACTTCCTTACCATCAGGCGCAAAAGCAACAAAGTTAACACTTGCGTTATCCATAACATTCCTCACGATAAGCTTACCACCACGATCACCATCAACGAACAGAATAATCGTCTTAGACTTACTCAATTCCTTAACAGCTTCTGGAAGTTTAGTACCATTCATAGCAATAACATTACTAACATTATTCTTTAAAAGATTAATAACATCAGCCCTACCTTCAACAACGATTACTTCATCACCAGACAAATCACCTGATGGAAGTTTCTCATCACCATACTCTTGAAGCTTATCAATCTTAACAGAAGTCTTAATACTATCAGCTATTTCCTTACCACTATCATTATTACCATCTATTTGTTCTAGTAATTTCTTAGCACGTTCAAGAATGTAATCACGCTTACTACCACGAACATCCTCAACCTTACTAACCTCTATCTTAGAATCACTAGGGCCAATACGTTCAATAGTTTCAATAGCAGCACCAATAATAGTAGTCTCAGCCTTATCAAGAGCTGAAGGAATACTAATACTACCAGTAGTCTTACTACCCTCATGAGATAATTCTACATCAATCCTACCAATCTTACCTTCCTTCTGAAGTTCACGCATTTCAAGATCACTACCCAAAAGTCCTTCGGTCTGACCAAAAATGGCACCGATAACATCAGGCTTCTCCAAACGCCCCTCAGCGGAAAAAGTGGCATGAATCATGTACTTAATCGATACTGGACTAATTTTTGCCATAATTTTTTCTCCTAAGCTCAATGCTTAAAATTTATTTAATTTTGTTAAAGAAATAATCACTGCGCTCATCAAGAGCCCGAAAGCCCTAAAAAACCCCTAATAACAACAGGTTTTTACTGAACATGATTTTGTGAAATGATGTGATGTAATAATCGAAGACTATTTCTCTCAACAAAAAAGGGAAAGAATGCAGGTTTATAAAATCTTCGGTGGGGATGCTCAGACAAAGTGTCCCAGATGAGGGGTGGTTATCTTTTAGTTATATACTAGAGTTTCCGAATTTAACTTATAAATACCTCCTCAAACTTTTCTAGTCGTTTTGGCTTGCTTTCAATAAATACAATCTCTCTGA
>PFDC01000014.1:0-3613 GCA_002763035.1 Candidatus Pacearchaeota archaeon CG10_big_fil_rev_8_21_14_0_10_35_13
AATAATTACTGATTCTCAGCAAGTCCTTTACGATCACGGATTCTTCTAATAACATTAGCTTGTAATTCTACAGGCATTACCTCAAACATCTGATCCTTCAAACTACTAACACCACGACCCTCAGTAGCAGAACGCAAATCGGAAGACCAACCAAGCATTTCACCAACAGGAATCTTACCCTCAACCTCAACACCATACTCATCCTGAGTAACATCAAGAATCTGACCACGCTTAGTACTAACAAGCTTAGTAACAGCAGCCATCTTATCAAGAGGAGCCTCGATAACATGAACCTGAACCGGCTCAAGCATTCTCTGAACAGCACCCTTCATAGCATCATAAAGACCATCACGAACAGCAGGATAAACTTGTGCAGGACCACGATGAATAGCATCCTCATGAAGCTTAACATCCTCTAAAGAAACTTTGATCTTCATACAAGGCTCACGAGCAAGAGGGCCAGCGTCCATTACTTGCTCAAAAGCATCCATTACTAATTCTATAACTTCACCAAGATGAACTTCACCACGAGTAGTCTCCATGAAAAGATTACCCTTGTAAATATCACGAACTTGCTTAGCCTCATCATTAGAACCCATTAGTTTAGCAAGCTCTTCAATCACAGCTTTATCCTTCTTCTTAATACGAGACTCAGGAAGCCTACCATCCTGAATAGCATTAAATATTTCATCCTCTAAAGGCTCAACACGAATCATGAACAAATTATGCTTATTAGGACTCTTACCCTCAGCAAGATGAGACTCTTTAGTAACTGTCTCACGATAAACAACTATTGGAGAAGAAGTCTTAACCTCCAAACCCTTCTCAGTTTTAATACGATTCTCAATAATTTCTAAATGCAACTCACCCATACCAGAAATAAGGTTCTCGCCAGTTTCCTCATTAATCTGTATATGAATACTAGGATCCTCCTTACCAACCTTACGAAGAACCTCAATAAGCTTAGGAAGATCAGCACTTCTAGTAACCTCAATAGCCTTAGTAATAACCGGAGAGAATATTGGTTTAAGCTCCTCAAAAGGCTGCTCTTCACTCAAAGTAACAGTCTCACCAGCCTCAGCGTTAATACCAGAAATTGCTAAGACATTACCACACTCAATACTCTCAAGTTGTTCAGGCTTAATACCATTATAAATAAGTATTTGTTGAATTCTATGCTTTGACTTAGCAAGATTAAGATAAACCTCCTGACCAAGCTCAAGCCTACCAGAAAATAAACGACCGGCGCAAACCTCCTTACCACTACGAGGATCAATAACAATACGAGTAACAACAAAAGCAGGCTTACCCTTAGGATTACAACTCATCAAATCCTTACCCATATCACTATCTAAATCACCATGCCAAATTTTAGGAATGCGATACTTCTGAGCCTCTAAAGGATTAGGAAGATGCTTAACTACCATATCAAGAAGTACTTCATGAGCAGGAGCCTTCTCCCAAACCCATTTTGTTCTCTCCTCCTCATCAAGATTATAAATATTCAAGATGTCCTTAAAACTAACACCCTTCTTCTTCATAAAAGGAAGACTCATAGCCCAATTATCACGAGCACTACCAAAAGCAACACTACCATCAGTAATACTAACCTTCCACTTCTCCTTAAACTCAGGATCAGCAATCTTCTCTACCAACTCATTAAAATGCTCATAAATCTTGATGAAACGTGCCTGCATTGCCTCAGGAGTAAGCTTTAATTCCTTAATTAAACGATCAACCTTATTAATGAATAATATAGGCTTAACCCTCTCCCTCAAAGCTTGCTTCAACACTGTCTCAGTCTGAGGCATAATACCCTCAGAAGCACATACAAGAACTACAGTACCATCGATAGCTCTCATCGCACGAGTAACATTACCTGAGAAGTCAACGTGCCCAGGAGTATCAATAAGATTAATCAAATATTCCTTATCATCAAAATCATGAACCATAGAAACATTAGCAGAGTCAACAGTCATCAAACGTTCCTGCTCATCAGCATGTTGCCAAGTAGCCATACCCTCGTCTAAATCACCAGCATTCTTAGCAGACATCTGACCAGCAGCAGCTAACAGGTTGTCTGTAAGGGCAGTGTTATGAATAATCATTCCTTCAGCAATAAAGTTATGAGTTTCAGGAATCGTGAAGTCATAAACTACCTCTTCAAATCCTGATTCAAGCTTCTTAACCTCAATAAAAGCCAATTCTTCAGAAGTGATATCCCCAAGTCTTTTATTAATAATCATTACCTGATTGCCAACTTTCATAGTATCACACACAATGCTACCTGAAGCCTTACTAACCAGAACTCTAAGCTTCTGGAATTTCTCATCAAGACAGAAACCTATCTCATTCTCAAAATTAATGGCTGAAAGACCAGAAATTGCCAGAGTATTATCAATTTCTTTAATGGAAACACAACCAAACCTTAATAATAATAATTGCAAATCATCAAGCATTTTACTGCTAGCTGAAGTAATAGTTACAGCACTCCTACTCTTCTCAACACAACCATCAGTATCAAAATATCCACTCAACAATTTTGAGACGTATTTATTATCAGACTTATGAACAAATTCTGAAATTCTGATATTATGAGACTTCTTCCTAGAAGGATAATCAAACAAGCACTTAAGCATGAATTTTAAGGTAAGATTAGTATGCAATTCAGGAGTTCTATCAGCCCTATCAACCCTCTTAGGAATAAATCCTAAGCTGTTGCATATACGAATTAATTCTTTAGATAATTGTTCCTTGCCAACAATAAACTTCTTCCCTGAACCATCACCCAAGAATAGCCCTGACAAATAAAAAAATTCTTCGAAGTTTTGTGGAAGTTTAATCTTCAGAGAGTTTTGTCCTCTTTGCTTACCATTCCTATAAAAAATTCTGTCAATAGAATCATAAATTTCTTTAAAGTCATAACTAAAAAATTCACTGATTTTTAATACGTCTGAAAGATTATAACGATTATTAATTATTGATGAGACTAAGGACCCCCTCTTCATTGATAGATTAATCATTGAGTGAAGTTTTTTAATGCCAAAACTCTTAATTCTACCACTAAACTCTTCCTGAAATTCTTTATTAAGATGAACATAAAAATTCTCTTCTGCAAGCTTACTGATAATTCTTTCTTTTATATTACTGTGAGAATTTACTGCTAATCTTCTAGCACAAACTATTCTGTCACCAAGCTTTAATTCACCAGCCATAACATCAACAAATTCTCTATCTCTTGATACTACATACTTATGTTCGGGAGTAGTAGTGATACTGAAACCATTCCTTAATGTTGCTTTAATAGTTCTGCCTCCTAAAAGCCTCCATACATGCTTAACTTCCTTTAATTCTAATTTTCCGGAGTTCTTATTAAGGGAAAACATTGATAATTTCTTATTAGGAACGTAAATTGTCTGTTCATCATTATCCAAGAATAACTCGCCATCGGAAGTAACCTCTTCGAATATCTGCTTAGCAGTCTTTAATGAGCCATCAGGCATTATAATTCTTGATTCGCCACTAATACATTTACCATGATGAATATGGGCTGAAGTAGCAATATTACGAATATGCTCTTTATTAGTAGTCAACCTCCTAATCTTCTGAAACT
>PFDC01000014.1:3648-6070 GCA_002763035.1 Candidatus Pacearchaeota archaeon CG10_big_fil_rev_8_21_14_0_10_35_13
CTAATGATTCTTCCAAGCTAACACTCTTCTTACTATTAGTTCTAAAAGCTATTACTGGGATTAAAGAGGACCATACTGCCTACCAAGATTAAGCTTTTTCTTAGTGATAATCATTAACCAATTCTTATGATGGTTATCATTATCATGCCAACGCTCAAGAAAATCATCAAAGGAAATCCTGAAATCCTTACCATCCCAAGGATCATTAAGAATAATATGTTTCTTAGTAAAACCGATAGCTACAGCATAATGGCCCTCGTCATTACTAGGCTCAATATAATTAATTATTACAGGAAAACCCTTGAATAAAAAATGCTTAATTTGACTAATAGAAGAATTATCATGAACAAAACAATAAAAACCATGCTTCCTAGCAGAATTAATAATTGCCCTATGACCAGTACCCTTCTTCCTACTAGTCTTCAATTCCCTAACTAACGATTTCTCAGAAGCCTTCATACCAAAGAATCTATAAACCATCTCAAGAACTACGGGACCACAAGTATAATAAGAATGCTGACGGAAAAAAGGGACCCTAATACTAACCATCACTCAACACCCCGATCATCCTTAATACTTAAAGTAATAAAAAACATTAACAATAATAACGCACCAAAAAATAAGAACACCGCCTTGAAAGGAAGAAATAAAACTAATAACGAAGGAATAATCTTAGCAGTCATCTGATTAAGATCCCTAGTAGTATTATAAGGGCCGAAAAAACGACTAGCATCACGACTACTAACAGTTTCTAAGAAATAAGCCTCGGTAGTAGGCTCAAGCATCGCCATACCAACAGCTGAAAGTACTAATAAAGAAAAAATGATTAAAGGATTAGTAAAGAAGAAACAAACAGCAGTAAGAACTCCACCGATAAGAAATCCTATAGAAAAAATCCTTTTGAAACCATACTTACCAACCATCGAAGAAAACTTATACTCAAAAAGTATTAATGGAATAGCAATAGCAAATAAGAAATAACCAACAAGAGAATTACTAAAACCACTATTAATGATGAATAATGGCATGAACAAATAAATAAGAACCCACCAAGTAGTAGCCCCACCACCAAGAATGTAAGCCCTAACACGATTCTTATCCTTAAAAAAACTAATAAAATTCTTAAGAATATCAGTATGAGGTTTACGAAGCTTAGAATGATCAACAACCTTAAAGACCTTAAGAACAACTAATGAAAAGAAAATAAATATTGACGCTAAAAAGAATACTTTATTAATACCATGACTAGCAAGAACATAACCAGCAATTAATGGGCCAATAACATAACCAATATTAAGAAAAGTATAAATCATCCCCTCATTACTAGAAGTCTCACCCTTCAAACTCTTATCCTTAATAATAATACCAAAAGTTGAAAGTCTAACAGTCTGAACACCAACAAGGAACACAGCAAATATTAAGAAAACCCACAAGTTCTTACTTAAAGAAATAAGCAAGTAAGAAACAGCTAATAAAAATAATGACATAAAGAATAACTTACCCTTATCAGACCTTTCAATCAAAGGAATAAACAAGAAAAAAGAAATAATAGAAAAAACTGTAAGACCAGCACTAATAATCCCCGTAAGGGCAACACTATGAACAAAAGAATCAATAAATAACGCCCAAACAGTAACTGACAAAGAAATACCTAAAGAAACAAAAAGATTAATGACTGATAATCTACCAATACTGTTACCTTCAAGCACCTCCTTTCTCTTACTAATAACTCCCACGATAATAAAATAAGTCGCTAATATTTAAAGGTAACGGGGGAAAAAATTATTCGAAACGAACTTGATTCCAATCAGCAGTTCCACTGTAGAAATTATCAAGATATTCTTTGGCCGAATCAGCCGAACCATCACCTCTTAAGAACTTATCCCATAATCCTGATTCCCAACTAATAATTGCTGCTTCATCAGTGCAAAACGCACCGTCTTCAAGTTTAAGGTTTTCTACAACCTTTAAACCATGTCTATCAGCAATATTTCTCTCATAACAAACAATCCTTTGATAAGGAACATGACATGCGTCAGTTGGAGTACCACCCCAAACAAAGATATTAGCAAGCCTCATATCATCCTCAATACTTGAACCAATAACAAAACCAAGACCCTTAGGAATTATTTTTTGGGAGAGAACAACTTTTCTAGTAAGCTCAGGATCGCCCCTATTATTTTCTTCAGCGCTTCGTGAAAGCTCATAATGTTTAAGAAGAGTTTCGCTGTGATCTAAAAGTCCTAAAGGAAGGACAGAATCAAAACCTGTTCTGCCCTCATAATGTCCTCCAGCGATCCTTCTAAGTGTTTCAGTAGGCACATGACTATTAATAATTATACTTCCCATAACCAAGTGTGTTATCCACAGACATATGTCGTAAGCTAGAATAATCTCTTATTGTTGAAGTATACTTCTGCTG
>PFDC01000134.1 GCA_002763035.1 Candidatus Pacearchaeota archaeon CG10_big_fil_rev_8_21_14_0_10_35_13
ATCATACTTTACGGAATAGAAAACTATTACAACCTCATAACAAAATGGACGAAAAAAGAATAAAACAAGCAGAAAAGAATTTTAAGAATTACCTCAATGAAGGAAAAATAAAGAAGACTGACGAACTTGATGAAGCATGGAATGAACACTTTAAAGACAAACCCAATTCCAAGAATGATGATGAAGAAGACAGAGAATTTAATCCTTACATCAGGCATTGTCCGGAAGGTGATGATTGGGAACTTGAAGTAACAGGGGATGCCAACGTTTATGAATGCAATAACTATGGATATGTGTGGAAAAGACTAAGACCATTAAATGATGGAACTGAAAACCTGATTAATATGCTGGAAAAACTAAAGAAAATGATTAGTAAGACTATAAGATGGACACACTAACAGAAAATAACGCCCAATTGTTTCACAGACTTATGGATTCATTGCTGTTCTTTGCAAATAAAAAACTCAACATCATAAAGAACTGTAATTCCACATCAGAACTTCATGATAACCACGTCGAAGACACGATTCCTATAAGAGAAAAGGTCTTTTCTGGAGATTCTTTGATTAATGAGTACGTCAAGAATAACCCTGATAACTTTCCACCGTCAGAATTAGAAATTGTCAGTTCATGGAAAAAGTCATTAGAAGGAAAATTTTTCATTACTAAATATGAAAAAGATTACGCTTTATTATTACATTCAGAGCAGCAGAGAGTATATGGCGTAAAGGGTATAGGTGACTCTTTTAAAGAAAAGTTTGATGGTCGCACAGATATCATGATAAAAATAAGGCTTCTACATTTCAGAGATGACATAATCTATGAAGGAATCTTTTTCCCTTATAGTGTTAGTTTTGGAAGAGGTATGAGATCGTCAATAAAAACGGAAATGGATTCCGCGATACAGAAGGATGGTATAATCACATCCCTAGAAAAACCTCTTGAAGAAAAAAAGGTTTCTGATGAAGAACTATTAAGATTTTATCTTAAATCACAGGATATAAGAGACAGGTATCACAAAGAGATTCACGAGTTGAAAAGAAAATCCCCCCTACTAGAAGCGACATACCATCAAGAATGTGCGAGAATAAGGTCTAAGGGTATCAAAAAGAATCTCAAAGCCATAGGAATTAAGGGGCATTTTGCAGTTTTGGTAGACTCCATTGTTACATCGGCACTAACTGAGAATGAGCTTAACCAAAACATAAAAAAACTTGTCCCAAAAGACAAACAATTATGGGTTTATAGACTTAAAATAGTATAAAAGAATAGTTATAATAAAATGTCATAATATCGAACTCAGCAATTAGAACAGGAATAGAAAACCTTAAATCATTCAGCAATTAATCAAGAAAGACTATGAGAACAGAAACGATGATGGTGGACGGAAACGATTACAAAGTCAAGATTAAGATAAGCAGGAGAAGTAGCTTCAAAGTATCAATAAGCAAAGAAACAATCAACATCAAGGCACCAAACCACTTAACAAGAGAAGAATTACAAAAGAATATTGAAAAGATGAAATTGTGGGCTAAGAATAAAATTATTGAAAACCCAGAAAAATTTGTTAGAGAAACAACAAAACCGTATTATGACGGACAAGAAATTATTGTAGGTAAAGAAAAATACTTCTTGAGGATAAGTTATGGTGAAAAAAACCGTAGTACTGCAAGAATAGAAGAAGAGACGATAATCATGAATATCTCATCAGGATTAAGCGATGAGAAGAAAAGCCAACACATAAAAGAATTAATCAGTAAGTGCGTAGCAAGAAAAAGGTTCCCGGAAATAAAAAGGCGGATTGAAGAACTCAACGAATTATACTGCCAAAAAGATATTAATAAGATAACCCTAAGGCATAACAACTCTAAATGGGGAAGTTGTTCAGAAAAAGGAAATATTAACATCTCAACAAGAATACTGTTCGCACCACCAGAAGTCTTTGATTATTTAGCAATACATGAATTAACGCACCTAATAGAACAAAACCACTCAAAAAAATTTTGGAAATTAATAAAAAGGGCAATGCCAAACTATAAAGAAAAAAGGGGATGGCTTAAAGAAAACGGTCATTTATGCCAATTCTGATGAGAAGCCTGAAAAACATTATGGGATAATATGATTTATGCTAAAATAATGTGTTATTCAAAGTTCTCCGAAACTCTTAAATCCTTCAATAACTCATAACTATTCATGGTTGACTTAACAACTATCATCATTTTAGTAATCGCTCTACTAGCAGTATTTATTGCTTTCAGGATTGGCCATAAGGTTGGTGGTGAGAGGAAGCATCAGAATGATCATACAATAAAATTAGGTGAGAATAATGGAATTAAGAGAAATAAAACCTTTCATTGAAAGAATAAAACAGGAGGATATCACTTTTGACTCACACTTTTATAAAAGGACACAACAAAGACCTATAAGTGAGAGTATCGCCAGAAGCTTCTTATCCCAACCTAACAAAATAGAAAAAATTGAACAAGGTAAGAGTAAGAACAGGTTCAAATTATGGTTTAAGATGAGCAATAAGTACTCATTAGTCCTAATCATAGAATTTGATACCTCAAAAGGTTTAAAAGTTATAAGTGCTTGGAATAGTAGTAGAAGATGGCAAAACCA
>PFDC01000055.1:0-289 GCA_002763035.1 Candidatus Pacearchaeota archaeon CG10_big_fil_rev_8_21_14_0_10_35_13
CCTCAAAATGAAAGTTTTAGGTTATGGTAGTTCACAAGTTCTAACAGATAAGTAATAGAATGGTTACTAAAGAAAAAATTGATGAGATACTACAGAGCCTAAGTCCTATAGAAAGGAAAGTCTTGCCGTGTATAAGAGCTCTGAAAGTAGAAGAAATAATGAAGAAATCAGGGCTAGATGAGACAACAGTGATAAGAGCATTACAATACTTAGAAAATAAAGAAATAATAACTAAAGGTGAAGAGAAGAACAAAATAATAGAATTAGACCTGAACGGAATATTATACTT
>PFDC01000055.1:305-4704 GCA_002763035.1 Candidatus Pacearchaeota archaeon CG10_big_fil_rev_8_21_14_0_10_35_13
AGAATCATGAACCACTAACAATAAAAGAAGCATTAATAGAGAGCAAACTAACAGAAAACGAATACAAAGCAGCATTAGGGGCACTAAAGAAGAAAGCATTAGTAAGCTTAAACGAAGGAAAATTATTATTCACAGGAAAAAAAGAAGAAGCAGTACATAAAATGCTTGAGGAAAGATTCCTAGAATTATTACCCCTAAGGATGGAAGAACTAACACCAGAACAAAAATACTCTTATGAACAACTAAAGAACAGGAAAGAAGTAGTAGTAATAAAGAACGAGAAGAAAATAACAATAAAACTAACACCCCTAGGTGAAGAAGTAATAAAAGAAAACCTTGAAGAACTAAAAGACTTGTTAGAAGAAGTAACTACTGAAATAATAAAGAAAGGAACATGGAAAGGAAAAAAGTTCAGAAAATACGACTTGAAAGCACCAGTACCAAGAATCCACGGAGGAAAAAAACATTTCGTAAATCAAGCAATAGAATACGGAAGGAAGATATGGACTGATATGGGATTCAAAGAAATGACCGGAACGATGACACAAACAGGATTCTGGAACTTCGACGCATTATTCACCGCACAAGACCACCCAGTTAGAGAAATGCAAGACACATTCTACATACAAGACGTTAAAGGAAAACTACCAGACAAAAAAATTGTGAAAGCAGTAAAAGAAGCACACGAAAAAGGTGTTGACGGAAGTAAAGGATGGGGAGGAGAATGGAACGAAGAAGAAGCAAAGAAAGTAGTATTAAGAACACATACAACTGTATTATCAGCAAGAAAACTAGCAGAATTAGGAATGAAGAAGACTACTGTAGAGAAAACCGGAAAATACTTTGCTATAGGAATGAACTTTCGTAATGAAACAGTAGACTGGAGCCACGGATTCCAATTCAACCAAACAGAAGGTATAGTAATTGATAAGAACGCAACACTACAAAACCTCCTAGGATACTTAAGAGAATTCGCAAGAAAGATGGGTTATGAAAAAGTTAGGTTTAGGCCAAGCTATTTCCCATACACTGAACCAAGCCTTGAAGGAGACGTATGGAACGAAGAAAAAAAGAAGTGGGTAGAAGTATTCGCAGCAGGAATATTCAGGCCTGAAGTAGTAATACCATTACTAGGAGAATATATTCCAGTGCTGGCATGGGGCCCAGGATTCGACAGAATACTAATGAAGTTCTACGGAATCACCGACTTAAGAGACTTATACAAGAACGACATTAATCAACTAAGAAAAATAAAATACTGGATGAAATGATGAACACTGTTGATATAATAACAATAATTGGAGTACTGGCACTGATGGGCTTAGGAATTTACGTGTTAGTATCCGGAGTGGTATAAGATGGAAAAAATAGAAACATTCTTGTTCTGGTTATTAATAGCCTTGATGATTGGTGTAGCATTATGGAAACTTGTGGGCTCACCAACCGACACGGCCTCATTAATAGCAGTAACCTTATTCATTACAGGTTCAGAAACATTATTATGGAAGAGTTTATTCAGAATGGACAAGAAAGCAACCATTGGATTCTTGAAGATGAAGAACCACATGGATTATGAGTTTAAGAATATAAATAATGAATTTAGAATAATTAATAATAAATTAGAGATGATAATGGAGAAATAATTATGGCAAACGTAAAATTCAGCAGAAAAGAATTTGAGAAGAGTATTAAGATAAATGACGAAATCATTGAAAGAATTAATATGATGGGAACTCCTGTAGAAAGCATTAATGAAGAAAATATTGAGATTGAAGTATTCCCTAATAGGCCAGACCTGTTATCAATGGGAGGGTTCATAAGAGCACTACAAACATTTACTGGTAAGAATAGCGGAATAAAGAAGTACAAGATTAATGATTCAGGAAAGAAACTAATCGTAGAAAAAACTATTCCTAAAGAATGGTCAAGAGCCTACGCATGTATGATTAAAGGAATAAAGTTCGATGAACAAAAAATCTTAGAAATAATACAATTACAAGAAAAACTTGGAAGCACACTACTAAGAGAAAGGAAGAAAGGGGGGATAGGGTTATACCCTCAAGAAATGATAGAATTCCCTGTAAGGTTTGTAGGAATGAAGCCAGAAGAAATAATCTTTAGACCACTAGAATACCAAGAGATGATTAATGCTAAACAAATAATGATAAAACACCCAACAGGAAGAAAATATGCAGACATAACAAAAGGGTGGGAGAAACTACCAGTATTTGTCGATGCTAAAAACAGAATAATGAGTATGCCACCAATAATTAACAGTCATGAACTAGGAAAAATTACTGAAGAAACAAAGAACGTATTCTTAGAAGTAACAGGGCCTGCAAGCGCAGAAAAAGTGCTAAAGAACGCATTAGTAATAATGGCAACTGCACTAGCAGAAATGGGAGGAACAATACATACTATCGAATGCAAACAAATAGAAGGAAAAGCACTAAAAGAGCCAGTAATGACCCCTGAAATTATGAAGATAAATAAGGAAAGTGCAGAAAAATTATTAGGGGTAAAGATTAGCGATAAGGAAATGAAGAAGTACTTAGGGATGATGGGATACGATTATGATGACAAGAAGAAAACTGTACAGATACCATCATGGAGGATTGATGTAATGCACGAAGTAGACCTAATAGAAGATTTAGCAATAGCCAGAGGTTATGAAAACATCGAACCAGTAATCCCACAAATAGCAAATATTGCAGAAGAAAGTAAGGGATGGATTAGTGAAAGAAAGATTTCCGAAATGCTCGCAGGATTAGGGATGATTGAAACAAAAACTTACCATTTAGTAAGAAAAGAAGACTATAAGAAGATGGGACAAAAACCCGAAATACTCGTAGAGAAGAGCAAGACAGAATACGAAGCATTAAGAAATAATTTAACGAATAATCTGTTCAGAGTACTCTCAGAAAACGTTGATGCAGAATACCCCCAAAGAATTTATGAGTTAGGAACAATATTCAAGAAGGATAACCTTGGAAAGACTGATACTGGAATTATAGAGAAGAAACATTTAGCAATAGCAATAACTCCTGGGAGTTATACTCAAATGAAACAAGCATTACAATACCTAACAGAAATGCTAGGGATGAATTATGAAGTTAAGGAAACAAAGAAAAAAGGACTAATTGACGGAAGAACAGCAGAAATAATAATTAAAGGAAAAACTGTAGGAATTATCGGAGAAGCACACCCAATGACACTAAAAAACTGGAAACTAAAAATGCCAGCAGTAGTAATGGAAATAGACATAGAAGGAATGATTAACTGAAAATTATTCTATTAATGATAAATCGCCATTAATGATTATCGGGTTAAAACCAATAATCTCATCCTTAAGTATTCCTTCAGGAATAGGATTATAAAGAAATAATTTTTTATTAAGTTCCCAAGCCTTGAACATTTCGAGAAAAGTAGCACCACCAATGTAGTTATCAATATCGTTCTTTTTACAATTAACCACTAAAACTGCATCATTATCCTTAATCTTTTGTTCTTGAAGTCTTAACTTCTCACCCTTCCATTTAGAATGTTCCTTATGGCCTCTGAGCTTCATCTCTTCTTCCATCATCGGGCATCAAAACTATTAGGAAGGGTAATGATATGGCCTAATGATCTCAAATTCTCAATAATCGGTGGTAGTGAATGGTAATTGTGTTTACTAGAACAGACAAATATTTTCATAAAAATTAAATGTGGCTTGGGGTATTAATAATTAGCTATCACAAGACTTAAATAGTTATATTATAATGTATTATAATGGTTGAGAGTATTATTAAAGAAACAAGAGAAGTTGGAACTTCCGCGGGAGTTCTGTTGCCTAGAAGCTGGCTTAATAAAAAGGTAGTTGTGACTTTACACCAACCAACTTTCAAAGAGATTGTTTACGATGTGATGAAGATTGTTATTGCTGAGAAGCTTAATGAGGAAATAAAAGGGGTATATCTGATAGGTAGTTATGCAAGAAAAGAACAAACTAATGAAAGTGATATTGATATCTTGATGATCACTGAGGACACCAACAGAATAATTAAAACTGAAAACTATGAGGTGATAGTGGTTTCAGAAAAGAACCTTGATAAAAATTTGAAAAACAGCCTAAGTTATCAAGTAGCTATAAAAGAAGGGAAGACAATATTAAACCACGCATTATTAGAAGAATACAAAAATAAAAAAGTAAGATTTAACCACAAACCATTAATAATTGAAATAAATAAAATTAATAGGATTAATGAAGAATCATTAAAATTATTGAAAGAAAATAATATGAATGTCCCTGAGGGGATAATTTATTCAATAGTGTTAAGAATTAATGAACTATTACTAATAAGAAGTATTAATAATAATTCTGGTTATAGTAAAAAAGAATTAATAAAGATTGTCGGAG
>PFDC01000154.1 GCA_002763035.1 Candidatus Pacearchaeota archaeon CG10_big_fil_rev_8_21_14_0_10_35_13
AGCCTTAACTAAATCATCCCTTAAATCCTCAGCAGACTTGTAACGGTCATTAGGATTATAAGCTAAAGATTTCTTAAGAACCTTCCTAAAAGCTTTTGGAGCTTTAGAAACATAATCCTCGAGACTAGCCTTAGCAACTCCCTCACTGATCTCTGCTAGAGCCTTATTAGGGTTAATAGCATTACTAACAACTTCTTGATGGAGATAACTCCCAATGAGCATTCTACCAACAACCTGCCCTAAGGAGAAAATATCAGAATGGACATGTCCTGAAGAATCATTACGAGCAATCTCATAAGACTTAATACAAATATCCCCAACACAATCCTTAGTTTTAGAACCATCAATAATCGTGGAACTACCAAAATCTGCGATTAATGGTCTAAAAGAACTTTCTTCAATAAGAACATTTTTTGGTTTTAAGTCACGATGAATAATATGGAGTCCCTGGTGAACATTTTCTAATCCATTAGCGATTCCTAGAGCTAGTTCTTCAATACGTTTCATGCCAAGTCTTCTATTAGCAGGATTGTCACTCATTCTATCATTATCCAAGCCTAAAAGTTCATCCTCTAAGGTATGTGATACTCTTGAAGGCATCCAAACAAACTCTTTACCGTCATCATCATGAAATAATTCTGTGTGAAGAACGTTTTCATAAGGGCCACTACTAGGAACATCCCTGGTTATAACTCCTTTATTATCCCAACCCCTTCTAAGCTTCTGTTCTTCAGCGATAGGTGTTGGATTAATTATTTTAATAGCACCTCTACGACCAGTACGAGTATCAGTAGCATAAAAAACCTCGCCCCAAGAACCACGGCCAGCAAGCTCTTCAACAACAAACCTAAGGCTATTTATTGGACTAACAAAATCTTCAGTAACAGATTCATCACTACTGTAAATCATAAAAAAATTAAGAATTAAAGGTATAAAAACCTAACGGTTAGTAGTTACTAAAGGGTGGTTACATGATAATTGTTTGTTCTCTACCCCTTACAATGAGATATTAGTGATGTAGAGGGTAAGCTAATAATTAGTCATTATTCTGAACCACAGATTTCTTAAGTTCTCTCAAACTATCCCGAATCTTGTTAAGTTCTTCAAGACTAGCAAACCTTTCAAGAGGAGAACCATTACTAAAACTGCTATTCTGATATTATTTTCTGCCATGTTCTATGTATAAAATATACATAAAAATGAGTATAAAAACCTTACTATTTGTAACTATTATAAAGTGGTATCGTAGGTAAGGTTTATAAACCCTAAATATTTGACGTAGTGATGGAGTTTACAGGAGGATATGAAGGAATAATAGCAGGAATGACTAATCCTAGAGTAGACCCTCAAAAAGCAGGACTTGAATATGGACTTCAAGGATGGGAGATTGACGAAGACGGGATGAACCCGTTAAAATCATTAAGAGTAATACCCGAATTCTTACAATTCTATGCAGGATTTATGATTGGTAGCGGGATTAATACTATAGCAGGACCTTTCCATGTTTCTGAAAGTAATCCTGCAGGTTATGATTGGGCAAAGAGCACAGGAGGAATACTAGTGCCTAGGAAGAAATAACTATGGAAAGAGAAGAAAGACCAAGCAAACTTGAAGGAGAAGATCCTACTAGTTTTGTAGAAGGTTTAGGACAATTCTGTTTACAACTATCAGAGGTTTATGTCGGAAGAAAACCTGAAGACGGACCTGTTAAGTACCATCACATTAGAGGATACAAAGAATAAATCAGTCATTATGTGTGTATTCTCTGACTTTCTTAACAAATTCCTTAATTAATTCTGAAGGAGGCTCAATACCATCCTCAACCAAAGCCTTACGAGACTTACGGATTATTTTAGAATACTCAACGCCCGAAGGACTAAAAATATCAGCAATACCACAAAGAGAAGCCTGAAAAAGCACAGGATCAAAAATACCAGACTTAAGAATCAATAATTGACCACGAGGACTAACAACCTCATCACGAATAATACGAAAAACAGGATCAAGAGAATTAATACTAGCAGAAGTCAAACTCTTATCCAACAACTCAGAAACCTCATTCTTGGCGTTGAGGGAATCAACCTGTGACATCATCAACCCCCGAATCGTCAGTATTTTTATCATGATCCTTAAGAGAACTAAAATTTCGCTTGAAGTTTATATTACTACCATCAACATCATCAACCACCGAACCATCAGTATTTTCTTCAATAGCAGTATTATCAACAAAGTAATCATCATACTTCTCAACTACCATATCATTATACATTTTATCATTAATACTATCAAGAGAAACATTCAAATGAACCTTATCATCAACACTCTCAGAAGAATCATAAGAATCAAAAGTACCAACAGGATTATCAAATTTATTATCAACAAAATCAACGAGAACACCAGGATTAAACTTATTAATACCATCACAACGAACCTTAATCCTTAGAGCAAGCTTCTTTTCAACATCATCAAGAAACTCCTTACTAAGACTACCAATACCAAAACCAGAAGTAATACCACCACGAAGACGACGAA
>PFDC01000062.1 GCA_002763035.1 Candidatus Pacearchaeota archaeon CG10_big_fil_rev_8_21_14_0_10_35_13
ATAGTAAAGAACACGTACCAGTAAACTATGAACTACCAGAATTCCAAGAATTCCTATACTACTGCGATAATAAAAAAATAAGTGTAGAAGAAGCAGTAAAACTAAACGATAAAGCTTACCAGAAAACAGGAGAAGTACTAAAGAAGTACGACCCAAAATTCTTAGGAACAACGAATGATGAAGGAGCATGGATCAGCAGCCTTAGCAATGAAGAAATTATCATGATAATGAGAGAGATAGGACTAACTTATGGATTAAGAATAGGAGTAGACGTAGCAGCAAGCACATATTACAAAAACAAGAAGTATCATTATCATAACGGCATGACTATCATCAGTAAAGAAGAACAGATACATTACATGAATAGGATTATAGAAAAGTACGAATTAGGATACATAGAAGACCCAATGACAGAAGAAGACTACAAAGGATTCGAAAAAATAACTAAGGAAAGCGGAGAAAAAAGCATGATTACAGGTGATGACCTAACAGTAACACACCTTGACAGACTAAGAAAAGCGATTAATGAAGGAAGTATTAACGCAATAATAATTAAACCAAACCAAAACGGAAGTTTATTATCAACTAAGAAAGTATTGGAAATGGCTAAGAAGAACAATATTAAGATAATTATTTCTCACAGAAGCGGAGAATCAGAAGACGACACGATAGCAGACTTAGGAGTAGCATGGGGCGCAGATTATCTTAAGTGCGGAGTCAAAGGAAAAGTAAGAAGAGCAAAACTCAAAAGGTTAATAACCATTGAAAGAATGATTAAAGGAAAGAAGAAATAAGTTTTATAAACGGTTAATAACTGATCCTTTTATGACAATATTAACAGTACATTATGAAACCTTTGATGATGAGTCATTTGAAAAACTTAAAGAATTAGCAGAGAGGGGGCCTATAGCAATAACTATAGCACCATTTCATACACCAAGAATACCAGACGCACAAAAAGAAACAATAAAGGAATACCTCAAAAAAGGCGGATACGTTCTGGGACAACAAGGACTAAACCACCATTGCGAAAAATGCTCTAAGGAAAGACCAAGAGTAGACGCTTGGCATGAGAATGACTGCCTATGGGGTGAAGGGATAGGCATTGAAGAACAAGAAAGATTTATGACTGAAGGAAGGAAGAAACTTGAAGAAACGTTTGGTATAAGACCAGAGCTTTATACCCCGCCAAACCACTTAATGAATAATGATACTATAAGAATAGCAAGAAAACTAGGATACAAATGGGTTAGTGACAGAGCAATGATGAAAGTAGAACCCTACTTTAAAGAAGGGATAATGATAATCCCAGAATCAGAACCAGAAATTGCAGGAAATAACCAAGTCTATATCCACGCAGATAGATGGAACGGGAATTTGGAAGAAGCAATAATGGGAGGAATAAAACCCTATAGTTCATTAATAGCAAAACCAAAAGATGGTAGGATAATTAGAGAAAACCATCGATTAAAAATTATAAGAAAAATAGCAAGAGACTTACACGGAGCTTACGGAAATGAGGGGCTTGGTTTCAAAGAAAAAGCTCTGGAATTAGTAGGATTTCTATATGATAACCTTCATGAACTAATGCCCCATCGCTGGTAAGAAGAAATAAGCAGAGAACCAAATCTTTATAAATGAACTATTTCTCACAATAGGATGCCAGCAAAGAAGAAAGACAAAGAAGAAACAGAAGAAGAAAAGAAGGAAGAAAAACCTACAAAGAAGAAAATAGCAGAAGAAGTAGTTGAGACAGAAGAAGAAAAACCTACAAAGAAGAAAATAGCAGAAGAAGTAGTTGAGACAGAAGAAGAAAAACCTACAAAGAAGAAAGCAGTAAAGAAAACAACAAAGAAAGAAAAGAACGCTGACGAAGCAGGACAAAGCGCAGATAAAGGGAGTGCAGGAGAATCAGCAGACACACTAATACCACTAGACGACTACATAAGAAGCGGAACATACATAGGAACCAAAGTAATAACCCCACATACAAGACCATTCATTTATCGTAGAAGAAATGATGGAATAGCAATAATTAATACTAATATTATTGATGAGAAACTTAAAGAAGCAGCAAGGTTCCTAGGAGACTTCAAACCAGAAAGTATCATAGTAGTATGTAAGAGAGAAGCAGGATGGAGAGCGGTAAAACTATTCTCAGAATTAACAGGAATAAGAGTATTCACAAAAAAGTACCCTGCAGGAATAATCACTAATACAACACTACCAGACTTTTTCGAAACAGAAGTAATAGTAGTATGCGACCCATGGATCGATAAGAACGCACTGAAGGATGCAGTAATGATGAAGAAAAAAGTCTTAGGACTATGTGACACTAACAATTACGCATTTAACATTGACAGAATAATACCATGTAATAATAAAAGTAATAAAAGTTTAGGAGTAATATTCTATATCCTAGCAAGAGAATACCTAAAGATTCAAGGAATTGATAA
>PFDC01000159.1 GCA_002763035.1 Candidatus Pacearchaeota archaeon CG10_big_fil_rev_8_21_14_0_10_35_13
AGAGTCGAACTGGGGATCTCTCGGGGTCTGCATATTTTTGAACTTTCGGCTAATGGCGCATCATACAATAACCCTCTTGGGTCTGTCCGCGTTTGATCATTATTCTCTACAGCCGAGCGCTCTAAACCACTGAGCTATGGGAGGCTTTGTTGTACTAAGAACATTTTTTTTAGTGTAACACTATCGACTATTGTTCTAAGCACTAATAATCATTGTACTTCATGGTTTTAAAGGTTTTTGTTCAGGAAAAGTTGTAGTTATTACAATGTTTTTTGATAGATGCCGTGTGTGTATTCTTCACTTGGAACATCAATTCCAGAGTATTGGAAACCGAACTGCTTAGTAAAATTTATTGACGCATTGTTTTTGTAAGGTTCATGTCTTATCATTGCATGAATTATTTTCTTATCGTCATTTATTCCGTCTTCTAATAGTCTGTTAATCAGTGCTTTTCCAACGCCTGCTCTTTGTTTATTGTTAGCTACTCCAAATGATTCCCAATAAACAAATGGTTTTTCATTATTGTTAAGGAAAGGAACTATTTCTTCATGGTGGAATAATCCTCTTCTAAGTAATTCTTCGTAAGTTTTATCATCAAATGCCATCAGAAATCCGAGAACTATCTGTCCTTCAACAGCCACGTAAAAGTATTTTGATAATCTTGTTCTTTCAGTATATTCTCTTTCTCTAAGAACTGTTATTAGTGCTTCACACTTTGGTTTTTCTTGGTTAAACTTAAGGCTCTCAGAAATCTCTCTTATTTGCCTTACATGTTCTGGTAACGCGTTAATTATTTTTATTTCCATTCTATTCCGAAATAAATGTTTGATCGGTTATTATAACTTGCGTCTACTCCTAAGAATAATGATTCGTGTTCACCTCTTTCATGTGTTAGTTCTGTTTTTGCTCCAATTCTTTCAAAACCGCTAGTTCTAGGGCTTACTTTAAATCTTGTATTATCATCAACATCCCATGTTCTTAATCCATCGTAACCTTCCAGTCCCTTATCACAGGCTCTTATCATTCTTGGTATGATGTCGTCTTCACCTCTAGCTCCTTGATAACTATTGCACCCTAAGTTAGTCATTAGTATTAGTGTTGCTAATCCAGAAATTATCTTATTCATTGTTGTTATTCCCAGAATTTCCTAGTATTAAAGTATTATTATACTCTTAGTGTTATTTCATTATTTTCTTTGCTGTATTCTTTAGTAACGTTTTCTGAATCAATTACTAATCTTATTTCTGTAGTGCTCCTTGTTCTTAACTGAGTATTTTCTGTTCTTAGTACTCTTCCACTGCCATAATCTATTGGCCCTAGTACAAATTCTGTTAGTTTCTTATCTTCTGAGTATAGTCCTAATGTGATGTTTTGTTCTGTTCCTCTTATTCCTTGGTTCTTTACTGTTAGGAATAAATCGACGTATATTCCGTGTTTTGTTGCTGTTATGTTTTCAAAGTATAGGTCTGGTAGTGGTTCTATTGAGTATAGTCTTCTTAATTCTTCTACTATGTCCATTGTTATGTGTTGGTCACAGAAGCTTTCAGGGAACAGTATACTCTTCTTATTTTCTGAGTGTTTTAGTCCGAATACGTGTAATAGTTCGTGTAGTTCTACATTATAGGAGCATGATTCTCTGTATAGTACTATCTTTCCTCCTTTTATTATGTTGAATGTTGTTGTTCTTATGATGTAGTCTGGTCCTCCTTCTCCTGCTACGTAAAGGTTTTCTTTGTCTTTGTATGCTTCTCCACAATAAATTCTTATGTCTGTGTTGTTTTCTTTATCCTTGAATATTTCTTGTCTGAACGTAATATTCCTTACTTGTTTTTGTAAGAATTCCATTGCTGATATCATGTTGTTTGTTTGTTCATTGTCGCATTCTGGGCTTATTCCGAATGTTAGGTCTTTATGGTCAAATCTCATATTATCGTAGAATTGTAGTCCGCTTTCGTTATCGTAGCTTATTCCTTTAACATCTACTGTTGGTGTGTAGTTTCCTAGTCTTAGTATTTCTGGTGCTGAATAATTATTCTGTATAGTGTTCCATAGTGTATAACTTGATATTACAAATAATATTATTAGTACTGCGAGTATCCCTAATCCTTTTCCCATGCTGATACTAAGTATTAGGGGTTTTTATCTATTTGCTTCACGAATTGTCTTATGTCCTGTATGCCCCGCACATCGTTGTTAGTTCTTCTGGGGTAATCTTTTCTTTTTGTTTTACTCTTTCTTGCAATTGCAAATATTCTAATGGTATTCTCTCTCCGTTGAACAAGACTCCTGTGTTTCTTGGGTCTAGTAGCGCCCTTAAGAGTGTTCCGTTCTGTAATTCTTTATTTATTATTCTTGCTAAACCATCCGCGATTCTTATTAGTTCTAAACCATTAGAGAGTTCTATATCTCTAAGCCCTAGATTACCTATTTTCTGTCCTTTAGGGAAATCATAAACTCTGCTTTTCCCAAAAAATCCAAGACGTCTACGAATCCTTCTTTTTCTTGGGTCTGAAACTCCTCCGTCAAGAAATACTACTGTTTCAGAAATGTCTGTTTTGGTATCACATACACATTTTTTTACCATTTCCGGGACTACCAGTGCTAAATTATCTTCGTATTTATCATAATAATCATCTCCTATTAGTATAACATAACGAAAGCTTCTATTTTGTAAATGGTTTTTCTTTTTAACCCATTCTTTTTCTATAATCTCAAGTTCTGGATATTTAGCTTTTCTATTCTCTTTACATCTAAGTTCTTCATTAAGTTCTGTAACAAATGTTGTGCATACGGCTCTAATGAATGAGTTTTCATAACCGTCTTTTTCTTTTGGACTCCCTGGGTACTGTGTTTCGTCAGCTCCAACGTAGAGCGTTATTTTTTCACTTTCATCTGAGTCTAATTCTCTCCTAACATCTTTTGCTTCATTTCTTCTAAGAATTCTTCCTCTTGGATTTTCTCCCATTTCTCTTCAACAAACT
>PFDC01000115.1:0-147 GCA_002763035.1 Candidatus Pacearchaeota archaeon CG10_big_fil_rev_8_21_14_0_10_35_13
GGTTTACACAGACGCAGATAACGAAACAGAAAGCTACACGTACACTTACAACAGAAGTTGCTACCCAGGATGCAGCGTAGACAACAAACTAGTAAGCGGACTAGTAGGAATGAATTATAGCACTATGAGTTACTTAAGATACCTAAG
>PFDC01000115.1:175-2412 GCA_002763035.1 Candidatus Pacearchaeota archaeon CG10_big_fil_rev_8_21_14_0_10_35_13
GTAAGAGCAAACGACGGAGAAACAGAAGGAAGCTGGAGCGAAAAAAGAAAGTTCGAAGTACAAGGACTAGTAAGCATAAGCCTAGACAACGCAAGCATACAACTAGGAAGCCTACAAAATAACGAACACGCAAACACCACAACAGGAACTTCTAACCCATTCGTGATAATTAACGACGGAAACGTATTCACGAATATAACACTAAATGCAAGTAATCTATGGGTAAGGGCAAGCAACCCAACAGACAAGTTCCAGTATAAGATAACTAATAATACCGGAGAAGAAGGAGCATTCAACTGGGGAAAAAGTAGTACTGCATGGACCAATATGCCAAGCAGAACAATCACAGGAATGGCAATAGCATACCTAAACTGGAGTGATACGAAAGACAGCGCAAGAATGGACATAAGAGTAACATCACCAATAGACGAAAGCGCAGGAAACAAAAGCTCAACAATAATATTCGAAGCAAGCTACGCAGACGAAGGAGACGACTGACCTTCGCAGCCAGAATAAAAAAAATGATAAAAATGATGATAAACGAAAAAGTAGAAATAATGACAATATCTAGCAAAGACCTCCAACCTAGTTCAACTAAAAACCAACATGTTAATCTTGGAATTAATGATAATGAGATACTATTACACTGTAATGCAAATGAAATGTTCAACGAAGGACAAAAGAATTGTTTGATGAGCAACATAAAGAAGAGAATAACAGAGAATAGGATTACGATAGTACTAGGGAACAGAACAATTAATTTTAAAGAAAAAATAGGGATGATAACGATATCTGGCAGAGACCATCAACCCTGTTCAACTGATAACCACCTTGTTGAGTTAGGAATTAATGATAATGAGATGATGAAGTTCAACGAAGGAATGAGGGAAAGAACGATAATTGGTAAGATGAATGAAATGTTTAACGAAGGACAAAAGAATAGTTGGGGTGATAATGAGATGATAAACGAAAAAGTAGGAATAATAACGATAATGCTAAGGAACAGAACAATGAAGTTCAACGAAGGAACAAAGGGAATAGCGGATGATGAATTAGAACATGATGATGATAATATGATAATATTAATGAACAAAATAACTGAGGGGATAATAGCATGAAAACAAACAAGAAGATATATTTAAATAAATGGACGACTGTCAAATAAAATGGACAATAATCCTTTGGGTAAAAAGAAGAAAGAACTAATGGAATACTTCTATGATGATCCTATCCGTGAATATCACATAAGAGAATTAGCAAAGATTACAGACAAGTCACCAACAACCATATCAAAGATGCTAAAGATATTAGTAAATAAAGGCATATTACTACAAGAAGAGAAGCTTAATCATATCTTATTCAGGGCTAACACGGATAACAAACACTACAAGATAAGCAAACTAGCATATAATCTGCAAAGGCTTGAAGATTCAGGAGTAATAAGTTATCTGGAGAATTATTATGAAACACCAGAAGCAATAGTATTATTCGGAAGTTGGTCAAGAGCAGATGACGTAAAAGAGAGTGATATTGATATCTTAGTAGTAAGCGCAGAAAAGAAATTGGCAGAACTGAAGGCTTATGAGAAGAAATTAAGCAGAGAAGTACAACTATTCGTCCATACCAAAAATGAAATGAAAAAGTTAGTAAAAACAAACAAAGAACTACTAAATTCATGGGCTAATGGCATAGTGCTTAGAGGATTCCTAGAGGTGCTTTATGAATACTGACAAGATGATCAGAATAGGACTAATGAGAAAGACTGAGATAAACCATGGGATGATAACAAGTATCTTAGCTAACATTGAAAGAAACCTTCATTACCTAAAAAACTCCAAGATTGACGAGTACTCATCAAGAATAATAACTACCAGTTATTACGACTCCTTAAGAAACGCTCTTGAAGCATTAATACTATCCGAAGGACTAAAAACCAATAAACATGAAGCAATAACTCATTACTTAAAAGAGAAGAATGAGCCGAGGATGGCCAGCGAGTTTGACAAGCTAAGAATTCTCAGAAATAAGATTAATTATTATGGCGGGGAGGTAAGCCCGCAAAAGACTATCGAGATAAAAGAAAAAGTGACTAGGATGATTAATGAATTAAGAAATAAACACTTAAGAAAGTTCGTAAAATGAAAACAAGCACTAAAGTTATGGTAGGAATAGAAATGAGGGGATTAGACAACAAGAAGGCTAACTCAACAGCTTATAAAGCCGGAGATTTAAGGGAT
>PFDC01000111.1 GCA_002763035.1 Candidatus Pacearchaeota archaeon CG10_big_fil_rev_8_21_14_0_10_35_13
CTAAAAACCAAAAATCATAAACATTAACAATTTCTGCTTTGCCTTTCTTCATCCATTTTCTTCCAGAATTCTTAAAATTACCGACGAGTTCTTTCTTTTTTGCATCAACCGAAATAATAGGCATATTTTTCTTTGCAAATATCTTTACTTGCTCATTTATATATCTAAATTGTGAATCTCTTTCTTCTGAACTTCCACTTTCTTTTGATTTAATATTTGCTTGAAGACTGTAACCGAGTTGTTTTAGAATTCTTCCAATACTATCTTCAGAAATATATCTGTTTTTATTTCTTAATTCATTTGCAATTGTATAAGTTGATTTATTTGTCCACTTTAATTTGCTCATTGGATCTCCAGCAGTATTTTCCTCAAGGATATTTTCAATATCTATTTTAACTTCAGGATTTTTATCTAAAATCTTTTTTCTTCCTCCACCCTCTTTTCTCAACCTTCCCATCTCACTTTTTATATTCTTTCCAGATTTTATTTCTTTCATTCCTTTTCTAATAGTATCCATGGCTCTGCCCGTTAGTTTATTGACCTTAGAAATGCCCCCCCAACCTTCTTCTATTGCCCAAAGTCCAAGATAATTTCTTGAATCAACTTCATTAAGACTAGAAAGATATTTCAATTTTTGTCTTACTAACTCTGCCCCTTTTTCCATCAACTACTAAGAAAAATGATCTATTTAAACTTTACTAAGTTATTTTGCGGTAAGCTCTAAAGTAGTAGCTGCTAAACCAATAATGAAAGCAGCAGCCAATCCCATGACCTTGTACTCCTTAATAAATTCCTTAAACTCAGAAACTATTTTCATAATCTACCTCCAATAATAATAAGTGCTGGTGGTATAAAAAGGTTTATTATAGTTAATTTATGGGGGAGAAAGGTTTATAACGATTATGAATCTAATGTGATTATGACCCTACTATAAAATCAAGAACTTACGCCGTGTTATTAGGATTAACATTATGGTATTTTGGGGCAAGAGAAATAAGCATCCGATATGAAGTGGAGCCAAATAGCAAGATAGTTATAGGATCACAAAGAGAGCAAAGTAGCCCTGATCATAAGAAGATTATTAGTGGAATGGTTGATAACTGTAATGCTATGATAAGACTTCAAAATGAGCAAGAAACTACGCTATCAGAAATAGTAGCTCAGTTAGAAGAACAAACAAAAACTTACGACAGAATTCTGGAAACCTTAAAAAAGCAACACTAAAACTAAGCTTAATTATTCATGCAACACTGCATGTAGTTCTAACAAATACGCATAACTTTAACTATAAAGTAGTAAATAGCGAAAAGCTTAAAAGGCTAATTTGACATAAATACTTATGGAAACCTGCGAAAGAAACGGATGGTTCTACGTGTTTATGGACCTGGGAAATGGGCTAACTTATGATGACTGCGTAGAAATAGCTGATAGGGCAGTATGGGCATTTGAGCGAAGCAAAAAAGAAATAAAACTAAAGCCTCATAACGGGCATTATAAAGGAAAATTAAGAAACACAGGGACTGCAGTATTAGGAACTTATCATGGGAGAGTATATGAGGGGACACTAGAAACAGAATTAGGAAAAACCAACTTAAGCATAATACTCAATAAAAAGATTAAAGAATGGGCAGCAGGAAACAACTAACCCTTAAACCCTTAATTTCTTAAGCTCTGAAAGCCTCTTATTAGCATCAACAGAACTATTAAACAACTTCCAAAAAACCTTAGTAATCCAACAAACCCACTCCTTATCACTAATAGAATAAAACAAGAAAACTTTCTTACTAAGCTCTTTAGAACGACCAGTAGGAACCATTATCTCTTTAATGCGCAGAATTTTATTATCAATAACAAAAGCCCTAACTGGCTGTTCAGAATGACGAATTTCTACAAGTTCCTTACCATACTTATGATTAAGAGACAATAACCTAACAACATTATCAACCGAAGCAAGATCAACCCTGCAAATAACCCTTATTTTAACACCACGCTTAATCAAAGAATCAAGTAAAGAAAAAATTTCACCATTACTACCAAGATTAATCCAAGAAAGATTACCAGAAAAAGAAATAAGCGATTCCTTAACAGAAGAAACAGCAGAAATTAATTCCTCATGATTAATTAATTCCTCATCCTCAGAAGAAACAACAGAAACTTTCTTATGCTTAACATCAACGTGCTGATAGATATCAAAAGCAGAAAAATCCTCCTTACGCTTGAAGTTAGTAATGGTCTTTTCTAAAGATTCCTGAAAAACACTAGAATGAAACTTCTCAGAAGCAGACCAATAAACAATCTTTAAAGCACCCCTAGTACCACCACGAAAAGTACGGGAAGAAATAGTACCATAATCATCCTCAATCATTTTAACATAACGATCAACAGTACGCCAATTCTTCTTGATAAACAATGCGATTTCTTGAACGCTACGAGGCTTAAGAAAAACAAACCCTTCAATCTTCCTAACAACCTCTGAACTAAGCATGAAATAATGATGATTAAGAGATATTTAAACATTATTATAATATACAACACTACAGACAAAAAATGTTCAGAAAAATGTAAGTAAAATACAACTCTTAGTAATAGTATGGTATACTCAGAACATACGAGAAGATGCTACGAATGTCATAGAGGATTCAATCAAAGAATCCAGGACCGGAAGAGATGAAGTCTAATTACGCATTACATTACAGGATAGAAGTAAGTCGAGACTCACTATCACCAACCTATTATTACCACTCTAAAGACGATGAATCCGCCATAGAAACAGCAACTAAAATGATACAATCATGGAATGATAAGAACAAACAAGAGATAAGAGAAGGAACAATAAGCTCTCAGGACTGGGAAGTGTACAAACCATTATTGCTTGAGAGAATAACCCACGAAATCAAAGAAGTAGAAGTAAGACATAGAGTGCCTATGAAAGGAGATGCTTACAAAATACTAAAAGAATTATTAAAAAATGACTATTAACGTAATCACTGGAGCTCCATGCTCAGGAAAGACAACACTTGTAGGACTACTAAGAGATGAAGGATTCGCAGTGCTGGAAGAAACAGCCTTTGAACTGATTAATGAAAGAAAAGACGGAGGCAGGGGTAATCCTCACGAAAGCAGAGAAGAATTGATAGAGTTCGAAAAAGAATTGTTTGCAAGACAGAAAGAGAAAGAATGGGAATTCGTGAGTTATGGTGGTAAAATGTCAAAGAATAATGGGATGATTGAAGGAACAAAACACGGATTTCTTGACAGGTCACTAGTAGACGTATTAGCTTATT
>PFDC01000123.1:0-1511 GCA_002763035.1 Candidatus Pacearchaeota archaeon CG10_big_fil_rev_8_21_14_0_10_35_13
AATCTTACGAATAAAAGTTATTCAAACCAAGGTTCGAAATGCGGGAGGAAGGATTCGAACCTTCGTAGGCATGTGCCAATAGGTCCTAAGCCTATCCCGTTTGACCACTCCGGCACCCCCGCATACTACAACTTTAACAAAAAAGTTCTAGGAGTCAAAAAACTCAAAACAACTAAAAACACAGGGTATTAAAACTTAACCAATATCAACCTTCTCCTTATAAGAAGGATTAAGCTCAACAGCCTTAACGAAAAGAGGCTGAGCTTTAGAAAGCTTGCCCATACGCTGAAAAACAACCCCAACATTAAAATAAACATCAGCATTATCAGGAAGAATATTCACTGCCTTCTCAAACTTCTTCAAAGCCTTAACAAAATTACCAGTATCAGAATAAATAATGCCAAGATTATTAAACGCATCAAAAGAGGGGTTTATATTCAATGATTTTAAGAATAACTTCTCAGCAGCCTTATAACCCTTATTAATAAGAAATAAAGAACCAAGACTATTAAGAGACTTAACAAATTCAGGATTTAACTCAAGAGAGACACGAAGATGCTTCTCAGCATTAGAATAATCCTTTAATCCAAGAAACTCAGAAGCTAACTGATAATGAATAAAGAACTTATCAACACGAGAAGGATTAGAAAGCTCATTAGTAAGAAAATTAATGTAACGCACAGACTTAGAAGGAGAACGATTAATCTCACCAAAATGATGAATGGGAATATCAGACATGATAACCTTACCAAGAACCTTAAGAGAAGAATCAACAGTTTCATGACCCTCACCAACAAAAGAAACACCAGTAAGATTACGGAAGAGACGAATAATAGGATTATCATACCAACCATTAGCACACTTAGACTCAGGATAATCGTCACTAGTAGAAGAACGCCAACCAGAAACACCTGTATCATTAGAATACTGACGCTGAACTAAGAAGTAACCAACAACTTCCTTAACGGAATTATCAATTAATTCCTTAACCCTAAGAAAATCCTTCACAGAAATTCTTTCATCAGGATCAAGAACAAGAACCCAATCACCAGAAGCCTTACTTAGACAAAAATTACGAGCACCAGAAATCCACTTATCAACAAGAACATAAGAAAAAACCTTACAACCAAAATCCTCACAAAACTTCATAGTACTATCAGAAGAACCAGTATCAACAACAACAATCTCATCAACTAAAGGCTTGATAGTGGGAAGAAAATTCTTAAGATTCTTAGACTCATCCTTAACAACCAAACAAAGACTAATAGTAGCCATGGATGATAAAAGACTAAGGAGTATAAAACATTAATTGTTGAGGAAGACATATCATTATCTGGTAAGGCAAACGTGTTGAGGGGCTTATAAATAACAGAATAAAGGCTTGAGAGTTATTCGAATTGATGATAGAACGAAACCTTACTTCTTAACTTTCTTACTTTTTTCCTCAGCTTCCTTAAGCTTCAACTTCTCACCAAGATCAAGACGATCAATCAATTCCTTATAACGATTAC
>PFDC01000123.1:1524-3837 GCA_002763035.1 Candidatus Pacearchaeota archaeon CG10_big_fil_rev_8_21_14_0_10_35_13
AATCAATTCCTTATAACGATTACGAATAGTAACCTCCGTAATGCCAGCAACATCAGCAACTTCCCTCTGAGTCTTCTTCTCATCATTAATCAAAGCAGCAACGTAAAGAGCAGCAGCAGCAATACCTGCAGGACCACGACCACTAGTTAATTCAGAAATATCAGCCTTCTTAAGAATCTTCAAAGCCTCATTCTGAGTCTTAGGAGAAAGTTTTAGGATTGAAGCGAAACGAGAAATATAATCCTTAGGACTAGAAGGAGTAACCTTAATACCTAACTTACGAATAATAAAACGATAAGTACGACCAATCTCCTTACGCTCAACATCAGAAGCATTAGCAATCTCATCAAGAGTACGAGGAATATTATAAGAACGACAAGCAGCATAAACACAAGCAGCAATTACAGACTCCATAGACCTACCTCTCACCAAACCCCTCTGAAGAACAAAATTATAAACACGAGAAGCCTCATCACGAACAACCATAGGAAGATTAAGGAACGAAGAAACCCTCCTCAATTCAGCCATAGCAAGACGAAGATTACGCTCAATAGAAGTAGAAACACGCTCCTGCCACTTCTTCAAACGCAAGAACTTACGAGTCTGCTTACCCTCAAGACGATAAATATCAGAAATCTCACCAACATTAGTAGTAAGACCCTTATCAAACTTCTGCATACTCATAGGAGCACCACCACGACCCTTCTTATCACCCTTATCAAACTGAGCATGAACCTCATGACCAGTATCAACCATCTTCTCTTCAACAAGAAGACCACAATTATTACACATAACCTCACCACGCTGAGAATCATAAGTAAGGCTACTACTTCCACACTCAGGACACTTTTGTACTTGATTCATAATAAGATTTCGTAAGGTTTATAAAGGGAAAAGGGGGACAAAGGTTTAAAAACCTTTCGGTGACACTAAAATTTTTTATTATTCAAGAGTAATAGTGAAAAACTTACTTTTCATCAACAATAAGGACTGCCTGAACACAACCCTCTTGAGAAGGACGGTTAGTAATACGGGCCTTACCAAGCTCAGTTTCAATAACAGAAGACTTCTGAAGGATGTTCTGACGAGCCAAGAACTTATTACTAGGAGTCTCAAGAACGTTCTTAATAGCTACAACCTTCGCCTTCTTAGTCTTAGGATTAATAACATTAGCCAAGTTAGAAGTAAGAAGAACAGTCTTACGATGACCACCGCGAGTACGAAGAGAACGCTTCTTAACAACATCACCAATCTTAACTACACGAGCCTGACCAGTAGCTTCATAATGCTTCTTCTTACGAGACTGATGATAACGCCCACCAGAGATCTTCTTACCTTTCTTCATGAAGAAGAATGATAATGAGTGTTTTTAAAGCTTTTTATGGCAAAAGCTTTGTTGAATAACTATAGTTTGTTTAATAAGTAGTCGTCAGTTACGCATTATTGGTATTGTTATTTAGTCAAACTGTTTAGGTAGTAGGATTATTCAACCACTTCTTAAACAAAGCCTATGGCAAAGATCTCTGAGAGATTACTAATAATTATAAAGTCCTAATGATTAAAGATCATGATGAAACAAAAAATAATGAAAAAAATCCATGAAATAGAAAAAGAATACAAGGTAACTATAGTCTGGGCCATAGAATCAGGATCAAGAGCCTGGGGCTTCGAATCAAAAGATTCAGATTATGATATCAGATGTATGCATGTAGGAAGAGTAGATGATTACCTGGGATTAAAATGTGTGAAACAACAAATAAATTATAGCGATGGAATAATAGACCTAGAATCATGGGACGTACAAAAATTCGTTGGGCTAATGATTAAATCAAATCCTCAAATAGCAGAATGGCTAAGAAGCCCAATAGTTTATAGAGAATCAGATATAAAGGAAAAACTAAAAGAAATATTCGATAAAGGGGCATCATTAGAATACTTAAGACAACATTATCTAAGGATGGCTAAACAGAACTACGAAAAATACATCAACGGAAAAGAAAAGAGTACTAGTAAAAAATACCTCTATGTACTCAGAGGAATAGCATGTGCAAAATTTATAAAAAAAGAAAATAAACTACCACCGTTACCTTATAAAGAAGTTATAGGATACTTGCCAAAAAGAATTACTAAATTCTTTGAAGAATGCATAAGAAAGAAACACCTGACAGAACAAAAAGAAATCAAAAACGACTATGAGGTAACAAGATTCATCGAAGATAACATTAACGAAAAATTCTCTAAAGAAAATCTCAAGTTTAAAGAAGAAAAAAAGATAAAAAATTATCTTATAAGAGTAATAAAAAATAGTGACAA
>PFDC01000004.1 GCA_002763035.1 Candidatus Pacearchaeota archaeon CG10_big_fil_rev_8_21_14_0_10_35_13
TTGTATTGTTGTCCTTTTTTC
Organism: Candidatus Pacearchaeota archaeon CG10_big_fil_rev_8_21_14_0_10_35_13; assembly: GCA_002763035.1. GTDB lineage: Archaea > Nanobdellota > Nanobdellia > Pacearchaeales > GW2011-AR1 > PFDC01. The sequence continues at coordinate 22 of PFDC01000004.1, forward strand.
CATACATAACTAAGACATAATAGGTTTATATATCTTTCTACTCCAATTCATCCCCTACCTAAATCAGGGATTTCAGGATGGAGACTTCTTGGAGACTAGGTTAAAAGCCCTAAATTCATCAACACAAAATTCTGGGATGGCATGAAGAATAAAAATTTTCTTCATAGAAATAAAAGCCATACCAACCTCACAAAGAACACTAACACCAACATTACGCTCCCTAGAAGAATCCTCATAATTAGCAATAAGAACAGAATCACACCAATTAAGATCACTAATAAAATCATTATTAGCAGCAACTTTGATATCAAGCTCATGACCATAAAGCTCGGAAGGACGAGGAATACGAACCTCAAAACCTCTAGATTCTAAATCCTTTTGTAACACCAAAAATTTATCAAAAAACTTCATACTACCAATAATTAAAATTTTAACCATTAACGCCTCTTACCAAACTTTTTAGCAAGCTTCTGAAGTTGCTTCTGAGAAATATTCATGTTAGAAGGATCAACACCAGACATATCACCACTACCAGAAAACTCCTTAATCATAGAATACTGCTTAAGAAGAGCTTTAACATCAGAATTATTAGCACCAGAACCCTTAGCAATACGAGTAATACGAGAACGCTCCTTATCAAGAATTTCAGGATTCTCCAACTCATAAGGAGTCATAGAACCAATAATATGCTTCCACTTCTTAACCTTAGCTTCCTGAGCTGAAAGAGCATCATCAGAAACTTTACCAGAAAGCTTACCAAGACCAGGAATCATACCCGCAATCTTAGACAAAGAACCGACGCCAGACATAGCATCAAGCTGCTCAGAAAAATCAAGCAAAGAAAACTTACCATCCTGAAGCTTCTTCAAAGACTTCTTCTGGGAACGCTCATCAATAACCGACTGAACCTTCTCAAGAAGAGAATCAATATCACCAAGACCAAGAATACGAGAAATAAACGATGAAGGATTAAAAGACTCCAAATCATTAACAGACTCACCAGTACCAATAAAGAAAACAGGAGTATTAGTCTGAGAACAAGCAGTAAGAGCACCACCACCACGAGCAGAAGAATCCATACGAGTAATAACGACACCAGTAATGTTAAGTTCATCCTTAAAAGTAATAGCCTGAGACTTAACAGCCTGACCAATATCCGCAGGAATAACAAGTAAAGAATTCTTAGGATTAAGAGCCTTACTAATATTCTTAACCTCCTTAACCAAATCCTTATCAAGATTATGCCTACCAGCAGTATCGACTAGAATAAGATTATAATCATCAAGTTCCTTCTTGAACTTCTTAATAACCTTCAAAGGATCCTTCAGCTCAGGAGCAACAAACACTGGAAGATTAATCTTCTTACCCAACTGCAATAATTGTTCAGAAGCAGCAGGACGATGAACATCCAAACCCAACATTGCTACCTTAAAACCACGCTTAGAATAATACTGAGCCATTTTGTGAATAGTAGTAGTCTTACCAACACCATACGTTCCAACAAACAAAACGAAATTCTTAGAATCACGAGAAGAATCAAGAACTAACTCCTTCTTAACACCACCAAGAATACCTAAAAGTTTATCATGAAGAAGCTTAATAATATGCTCACGCTTCTCAATACCACGAAGACGCTCATCAACAGCAGCCTTACGAAGAGAATCAGAAATATCCTTAACAAGAAGAACATCAACATCAGACTCAAGCAACGCACGCTGAAGCTCCTTAATAACAGAATCAACAAGAACCTTATCAACAAAAACAGCACCAGCTAACTTATCAAAACCCTTCTTAAAAGCACCACCAAGACGATCTAAAAGTTTATCATGAAGAAGCTTAATAATATGCTCACGCTTCTCAATACCACGAAGACGCTCATCAACAGCAGCCTTACGAAGAGAATCAGAAATATCCTTAACAAGAAGAACATCAACATCAGACTCAAGCAACGCACGCTGAAGCTCCTTAATAACAGAATCAACAAGAACCTTATCAACAAAAACAGCACCAGCTAACTTATCAAAACCCTTCTTAAAAGCACCACCAAGACGATCCAAAACCATGAAAGAACAAGAACAACAAGGTTTTAAGAGTTTTTGGTAGGAGTCTAGTCTTTCTCATGAGAAGCTAATCTGCCCTTGAGACCTTCCATAATATTTTCCTCAGACTCTGCTGATTTCTGGCGATAAAATTCTCCAACATCAAGAATTCCCTTATTATCAACAAGAACAGCATCCCAGTATCTTGTATGGGGGTCTGTGGCACCTGCTTCAACTGCACCTCTAGCTAATTGCAAAGCTTCATAAGAAGTTAATTGATCCATAAAATGTTTAACACTGAGAAATGCACCACTCTGAATTTTTGCTTCTAAAGCCCCCGAAAGAAATCTCTCAGCGTGTTCTTGGCCTGAACCCTTGGCCTTAATACCATAACCATTAACTGGACTAATCTTACCTAATGGTGAAACAACGTAGAGTCCTTGGTTATCCTTATAACGAGAAGCTAAAAGAAGAATACTAGTATTGTCGTTGTCTGCCACTTCCCTATCCCACCTTTTATAGACATGGAGGTCTCTAAACTCTGGAAAATCCCCTTTAGATATTCTTCCGTTCATATCTAAATCAGTAGGTTTAAGAATATCATGAAGGGGGTCTTGGAAAGGGTCATCACCAACACGTCCTGTAGCTGCTAATGCAAGATTACCGTCCTCAGAAACATGAATTTTTCTTGTAGGGATAATAATCCTTCTTCTAATAGTAAAATCTCCATAGTCCTCAGTAAAACTACGAGTCATGGCTAAATCAGAAGCTAAGATAATCCCACCATCATACTTCATACCAACTAATGTAGTCATAAAAAGGATTATGGTTATGAGTTTAAAAACCTTGCGATTAGTAACTATTCTTTAGTAATTACAAACCTAGGTCATCAAGGAGTTTGTTCTTATCAAGTTTGACTAATGAATCATAATCCTGACCCATGCCCAAAAAGAATATCGGACGATTAGTAACCTTACCAACAGAAAGAGCAGTACCACCCTTAGGATCAACATCAGCCTTCGTTAGGATGATACCATCAATACCAACAGAATTGTTAAAAGCCTCAGCCTGCAAGGTAGCGTCATTACCAGTGATTGATTCACCAACAAAGAACTTGAAATCAGGCTTAGAAACACGAACAATCTTCTCCAACTCCTTCATAAGATTATCCTTAGTATGCATACGACCAGCAGTATCAATAAGAACCACCGGAATGTTATGAGACTTAGCATACTGAACAGCATCAAAAGCAACAGCAGCAGGATCAGAACCATAAGACTGCTTAATCATCTTAACACCCAACTTATCAGCATGAATAGAAAGTTGTTCCATACTAGCAGCACGGAAAGTATCACCAGCAGCAAGAACAGAAGAAAGATTATTCTTCTTAAGAAGATGAGCAAACTTAGCAAGAGAAGTAGTATTGTGAACTATAAAGCCGTCAGCAATAAAACTATGATTATCCTCAACAGTTAGGTCATAAACAAAGTCAGTATCATTCTCCACAATTGAAATCTCCTTTATGGGAGCCCAACTGATCTCTGAAGAATTAGCGATTTTGAGATTATTAATCATCTCTCTTGATAAAGCTGCAGAATTATTTATCTGATTTAAATATAAAACACCATCTTTCAGAATATGGCCATCTTCTGCTATAAACCCTCTATTTCTTAAAGTTGTGCATACACCATTAGTAACATTCTGTTTGAATCGATTAACACTTCCCTCATTAATTGCTAATAAAAAATCATGGAATAACCCTCTTCTTTTTAATTCATAAAATTTTAATAACCTCCCCAGAAGCATCCTAGATATAACCCCCTTCTTTTCATAGATTTCATAACCATTAACGGCATTTCTCTGAATTTCTTGCAATGAGAATCCTAAATTTTCGCGAAGTTTCTTTAGTTCGTTACCTAGAATAATCATGTCCTGCTTACCAGACCCCTGCGTTAACCCTATCTTGTGGTACTCCCCCGCTCTTTCTCTTTTCTTTTTAATTAAATAACCTATCTTTTCTGCGTAAGCCTCAGCATATCTAGCTCTGATACTAAGTCTCCAATAAGGAACATTGCCTACAAACTTCTCTGAAATTGTTGATAATATCTGAAATCTTTTTAAAAGCATGCTCATCTGTTTGATTATTTCATTACTCTCTGAAGTTAGTTCAATTTGTCGAACGTTCTTTGAAGCATGAGAACCACAATCGAAATATGCTCTTATAAAACTCTTGATAACATCATCATTTGATAATAAAATCTCCTTAGGTATCATCAAACTCTTACCTTTTTTACCAGGCTTAAGCTTGAACATCCCTAATATATCAACAATAGTTGCTGATGAGAATATTATTCTATGAAGGTTGTTTGTTCGCTCATCTCTTCTGATCGTAGGAAAAAATCCAAATAGGGAATGCGACAATACTTTTAATCTCTCAATTATTTCGGGGTCTTCGTTCGAGATTTCAATATAACTCTCTTCAATATGGCCATCACCAACAATATACCCTAAGAATTCTGCCCATTCACAATTTAAATATGTAGGTATAGTTATAGGTTTAACTCCGCGGTGACTTTTTACTTTTATAATATGGGGTTGATCTTCTAATAGTTCTAAAGGAATCTGGCCATTCTTCATGTTTGTTGTGAACTGGCAATAATTCCTCTTGAATTTAAGATGCTGACACAAATCTTTGAGTGTACGTCGGTTATTTAAAAATGATTTTTTCATTTCATCAGAGGTTAGAAAGGCATCAAAATTCAATTTTTTCATTTTATCCAGAAAATTTATAGAACTTCCTTTGATGCTTATCTTTCGGGGAGTTGCAATGATATCTGTTTCATTTAGTTCATCACCCCTCACTTTTGTTATCTTCCCATTCTTCAGAACAAAAAACGGGTGTTCAGGGGTTACTTTAATACTATAATCATTCCCGCAGTTAAGTTTTATCTCCAACAACTCTTTTTTCTTCAGTTTCCATAAATGAGTAGCTCTTTTGTGCTCTATTCTTCCAGTTCTTCGATTAAATGAGGGTACTAAGAGATTAGAACTCGAGATATTTATTATTTTTCCATCATTGACTATCTGCTCTTTAAAACTCTTAGAGCAGTGCTCATAGAGCCCGCCAATTTTTAGTATATCCCCATTGCTAAGTTGTATATTACTATCTTTATGGACACACTTACCAGAACCATTAATACCTAAAAATAATACTACGAAAGGCTTACCCTTAGGATGAGACTTAATCTTACTAATAATATCAAAATCAGGAGTAAGAAGAAGAGAATCAATAGCATCACGAAGAGCTTTACGAAGCGCTGAAGGAATCTCAGACTTCTTAAAATCATTACCAACTAAAGAATCATGAAGGGACATGCGAATGGAATCAACAACTGACAAAGCAACATTATTCTCTAGAAGGATTAGTTCGAGAACATTAAATAACTCCAAAAAATAATCCTCAGAGAATCTAGTATGAGTAAACTTCTCACCAATAGACTTAAAGAAACCCTTCTTCTCCTTCTTTACCTCCTCCTCAACAACTATCTCTTCTACTATAGGAGTCAATGACTTATCATAACGCCCCTCAGGACCCTCGATTGAGATACCCTCATTATCCATATCCTTAACAACTTTTTCAGTAGTCTTCCTTTCAGAATCAATAACTTCCTTAGACTTCTTAACCTTCTCTTTCTTAACAGGCTTTTCAACCTTCACTTCCTTCTTAACTACAGGCTTAGGCTTAGAAACAGGCTTCTTAACAACAACCTCCTCAACAGGCTCAGCCTTACCAAACCAACCCTTCAGCTTATCCTTCAATGACTTAAACATAAAATTTAGAGGGTTGAGAGGCTTATAAAAGTTATTAAGAGGGGCAGAGAATATCATTACTAATAAAAACAACCACCTTGGTTTAGCGAAAAAATAAGAATTGTTCAACCAAACATTAGAGCTCTGATTTAATTATAAGATTAACTCTTAACAAGCACTTCGGCTTTGTAAAATAAGTCCTTAAATCAACACACTTTATTTACAATTTCTCCTAGATTCTGATACATCAAAAGCATGAAGCATCCCATTTATCTTACCTATATTCCCAGACCTTACATCAACATATCCTGCCTTCTTCCATTCTCTTTTAAGTTCTTCATACTCTTCTCTTGTATAACCTTCACTCGAAGAAGCAAACTTTTGTAATAAACAATTATCAGTAACCCAATAAATCTTAGCATATCTCAGTTTATGCTTACCTTTAGCTAATAGAAAGTGATCATAATCTCTCTCAAATCCTCTTCTACCGACTTTAAGAACGAGGTATCTTTTGTTGGCTTTTACCTTAAAGCACCTCTTAAAGGCTCCAGAACCAATAAATTCTGGGTTAAACTTTTCCAATAGTTTTAATATTCTATTTCTATTAATATTTTTCTTTAACCTTAGTTCATCTATTTTCTTAGCTACATTATGTAATCTCTTATACTTCATATCCTTATATCCATCCCATGCTTTTTGCTAATGCTACTAATGATATCATTACTGCTATGACTGATGATATTAGTGTTAAATCTTTTCTTAGTATATCCTCTAACATCCTGAGCATTCCTATGCCTTTCTCAGTAACTATCTCATTGTTATCTGAATGAGTGTTTATGTATCCAAGTTTGTGTAGTTCATTCCATGTTATTCCTTGATAATACTTATCATACTTCTTTGTATTCTTTACCTTGTATTTGTCCAATTTATCTCGAGGTATTTTTGATAAGACTTTAAGAACAGCATACCAATCCTTATCAATTTTGTTCATATCATCCACCCCAAACATTGAATTCCTGTTATGTAGTCTGATTTTGTTAATTGCATTTTAAATTAAGAGTCTTCTAATAACCTCATCTTTCTTTGTCTCAATCCCATTATTTTCTTCTTCAAGGGCGTTTATCTTGTTTTCTATTTGTTCAATTTCTTTAACTATCTTCTCTTGAATTGAAATTGGCAAAACAGGAATTTTGAAGTTTTTTATCTTATCTTGAGATAAGTTAGGTCTGGCAACGCCAGTTCTTATGTCTAAAAAGTCGCTTGTTTGCTGTCTTAAATAATAATAAAGATATTTAGAGTTTATTTTTTCATTAGGCATAATTCCACAGATAGCTTGATTAGTTGATGATTCTATGCCCAATATTCCGACCTGTCCAGCAGTAGCCCCATACATTGCGACTAAAACAGTATTTATCGGGAAAATCTTTGCAGAAGAATTTTTTAGCCCTAATTCGGTTATTTTATACTTGGTCTCTTTTATTAACCCATTTCTCACTTCTCCACTGGTTAGCCAGTTTATAGTTCCATCCCTATAATATTCCATTCTTGAAGTAAGTGGTGTTCCGCCAGAGGAAGTTATACAAATATTTCCTATTCTAACATCATTTTTACCTTTAAGAGAATCAATTATTTTACGCACTTCTGTTTTGAGTTTGGTGATATTCTCCTTATTTTCTGATTCTTTCTTTTGTAGCTTTTCAGATTCCGATATTATTTTTTGTTGAATTTCTAATTTAGGAAAGGGCATTTTAATATTTTCAATAAAGGGTTTATTCAAACTGCTACCGAAGACGTTATTTCCCCTTACAAGTAAAGACTTAGCCAAATCACTTGAGAAGAAAAAGAATAAATATTTGTCTAAAACATCTTTTCTAAACTCCGGTTTTATTTCAAGTCCAGCTATCGCCTCATTGGTATAAATGTCTTTTCCAGCTATCGCAGTTTTACCAATAGATAATTTAAAACTCAATAAAGTAGTTCCTTTTTTTATCAGTTTTACATTAGAATTTTTGACGGCTTCGTCTGTTATCTTTTCTTTTGTGTCTAATATTTCTGTTCCATCCATCTGTTGAATTGAAACCCACAGATTTTTACCACCAAAATAACTTCTTATTCTTCTTGATGGAGTTCCACCGATTACCACATTTACTTTATTAGAAAGAGGCTCTGATTCAATACCTTCTTTAAAATTTACTTGTTTTTTTTTATTTATGTTAATTGTTTTTCTAAATTCATCGGCTTCAAAATCAATCATTTCATTTAGGTTTAAGATTTTTATTGTTGGGGCATTACCATTAGCTCTCAATGGCTCTTCTCTAAAATTTTTTAAAATGTAACTATTTACTTTTGTATCATCCTCGTTATTTTCAGAATTATACAGACTCCCGCCAAGATTGAAAATATCTATGCCCTCATAACCTCTTCTGTTAGAAAAGTCGTATCCCAGAAACTCTCTTTCTTCTTCTATTTTTTTAGGAGTGTTTGAGATCACAACCTTTTTATTAAAAGATAGGATAAAATAAAGTAGTTTGTTTATTTCCTTACTCTCATCAAGCGAAGCAATATACTTGTTAAAATCAACTTTATAGTTCTGCCCTAAATATTTATGGATTGGCTTGTCAATGCCCCTAATAGTTAAATCTTTTTTCTGTTTAATACTTTCTTTAATAAGGCTAATTATTTTCTCTTTTTCATTCTCTACCCTTTTGAGAAATAGAATTATGGTATTAGTTCCAGTAGCCATAAAGGTATTTGTTCCTAATTCAACAATGCCCTTTATCTCAAAGTTATCCAATATTAGTTCTCTAATCTTTTCATAAACACCCTTATTGGCTAAAATACTACTCGGCAAAATAATCCCTGCGACACCACCGACTTTTAAGAGTTGTTTTGTTCTTTCAATAAACAAACATTCTATCTCTTTTGATTTATCAGTAAATTCATCAAAAAGGTCAAAACTTTCGTTACCATTTTTTACAGTGGTCTTGAATCCACTTACTGAATAAGGCGGATTAGCTACAACTATATCAAATTGTTCATTCTGCTTTCCCTGTTTAACAGTCTTTAGTCTTCCTTTGTAGTCATTACTTTTTGAGAAGTTGTCTAAGCCATCCCCACATATAACGGTGGCGTCTCCGTCTCCATTTAAGAAGGTAGATATTTTAGTTGTCTTAGCAAGTCTGTAATCTTTTTCTATTCCATAAATATATTCTTTTGCCCACAACATATTTTGTTTCAAAGAATTAAATTCTATCTTTGCTCTCGCTCCACCCTTAATAAAATTATTATCTATTTTTTCTATATGATGATTTATTTCCCCCATCATTTCGGTTAAGAAATGCCCAGAGCCAGAAGCATAATCAATAACATAAGGCAAAAAGTTAATTTCTCTCTCGTTATTCTTGTTTTGTATAATCTCAAATACTGGCAAAGACTTACAAATAAATTGTGCAATCGGCACAGGTGTAAAAAATTGTCCCACTTCTTGCTTTATTCCAGTATTAAGTAACTTCTCAAAGAAATCCCCTAAGAACTGCTGTTTTGTTTCATATCGTATTTTATACGGCTCTAAGAGTTTTACGACTTCCTTAACTACTAAACAATTCAAATCAAAAGTCTTTTTGTCAAAGACTTCTTTAAATGCAAAATCGTTGCTTGTGTATAGTTTTTGTTCGATGAATAGATTTTTTATTTTTTCCTTGTCCTTTTTCGTTTTGATGTTTTCTAATTCCTGCTCTAATTGGCTTATTGTGACAGCAGAAATATCTAAGCTCAAATAATCCATCATCCCTCTTTTGTATAAATCGTTTAATCTCAAAAGAACAATCTCGTTGCTTTCTCCCTCTTCCCATTGAAATTCTAACTTAGCATTATCTTCGTCTTTTTCGTATTCATCAACTATTTTGCATAAAAATAAATTGAATATCTTGTTATAGGCGTTGGTTTTATCAGACACGACATTTCTTCTTAATATTTCTGCGAACCGATTAAAAATGTCTCCACCATCTTCTCTGCTTAAATCTTTTAAGTCTCTTTTTCTTAGCCCACTGAACTTTATATTGTAGGGTTTTATTTCTTCTTCAAAAATTCCTTTGTTCTCAAATATCTGTGGCTTCCAATTTTCAAAAGCGTCTTTTTGAGTTGTTGATTTATTTATCTCTTCGGTAATTTTCACTATTGCGTTTTCAAAGATAAACTTATCACTGCTTAAAACCGAAGAATATAGGCATAGGTATTTTGTATCCCTGTCTTGAACAAAGTAAGAAAATAACTGTCCGCCATCATCATACATCTTATTCTTTTCTTTTTTATATTCCTTATCCCAAGTTTTACATTCAATCATTAAAAAGCTATTGTTATTTTCATCTAATACCTGAATGTCCAAACAACCTTTCTCTCTATGCCCCAATTTCCAATCTTTCTCAAGGATAATCTTATCTGGAACATACCCCTTTTCAAGTAACCTATCAACACATTCCAATATCACAAAATTTTCTTGTTGTGAAAAATTAGTAGTTGTCCCTCTGCTTACGGTTATCTTATCCCCATAATCTATTTTTGATTTTTTAAAATCGTTTTTATCAAGAATGATTTTTATTTCATAGTTCTTGCACTTCTTGTAATTCTTGCAGTATGTTAATTCTTCCCCATCTTTTAGAGAAAATCCCAAATAATCAAAAAATACAGAAACATTATTTTGAGTAACTTCTACCATATCTTTAAAGAGCAATCGCTGTTTCTTAAACCTTTCTATTCTGTTTTTTCTTTTCATTATCTCACCTCTTTCTCAACAACAAACTCACCCCTAACTCCGAGTTCATTTATTTCCTGAATCACAACACAAATATTATGGCAAGGAATTTTCAAAAGGAGTTCATTGATTTGAGTAGTTTTGGTTTTAGAACGAAGGTTATCCTTAAATTTGGTTTTAATCATGTGGAATACTGTTTCTACATTACTTCTTTTGTGGTAGTGTTCTAAGAATTCGTCATGCTTGTAAAGGAAGTAATGGTACATTTTTCCCCATATTCCCAATACTCCCCTCTTTCCCGATACATTCTTCTTGAATGGGATGTAAGGGGCAGCACCAACATCCTCGATGGCTTGCAAGTTATCACGACTACTGTAAGCTCGGTCTCCACTTACCTCGCCCACCTTGGAGTTCTTAGCTGTCTGTTCGACTAAGTGAGGTAATGAAGGACTATCATTCTTGTGACCATGGGTGATTTCTACAGCAGTCACGATATTAGTTTTCACCCCAGTAATAATATGTGCCTTAATCCATTCTTTATAACGCATTTCCTTACCATGCTTATAGGAGAAGTATCTAGCGAAACGACATGTTGAGAATCCTGAGCTATCGACTGCGAAGTCTGATTCTACTTCTCTAAGTGCTGTAGAGCTTAGAGTTATCAGTTCATGAAGTAAGTCGGTGATTTCTTCTTTCCTCATATAATTACTAACACTCATGTAAGTAGGTACATGGTCTATTAATCCCATTTCTTTGGCTATTTTAACATCACTCATGAAACGCCTTAATGAGAATGTGCTGTAAACTTTTAGTGCTGATATGAATATCATGTCTGATAGTGGTAGTGTTGGTCTGCCGAATTTATAATTTGGTTGTTCTATAGTGTTGCATAAGTCCTTTAGCAGTCTAAGGAATACTAACTTTTCGTTAGTCTGAGCATTATCGTAAGCCTTCCAGTCCTGCTTATAAGTTATTTTTACTCCTTTAGTGGTTGTTACTTCCCCCTCTTCACTAATGCTTTTCTTAATGTAGAATTCTACTGCGTGGATGTGTTTGCACTTATTATTTCTTAGTTGGCAGTCTGGATAGTTACATTTAGGTTTATGACCATTAAAGCTTACTAAATATGCGTTTCCTGAACCGTTACGGCTTTGTGATGGCACTCTCCAGCCCATATTAGTCTTAATTATCTTGAAACGCTTAACTATGTCCTGACCTCGTTCTTCTCGACTCATAAGCTTGTAAGGTTTTACTTTTTGTCCAACCATAAATTATTCAGGTACATGAAGTATTTAAAGATTTCGGTACCTGAACATAGTGTATCGGAACATTTATATAGGGGAGGTAACTAGGGTCTATATATGCACCCAAATATAAGGCACCCAAAAGAAATGCTTGATGCTAAAGCTTACGAACATTTATCTCCAAGAGATAAATCAGTATACTTAGAAAGATGTTTACAAGAGATTCTTAATCTTAACAATGAACGGGGAGTCTCAATACCCCAAATAATTGATAGCACATACTTTGACAGGAAGGCGGTCTCTAAATATCTAGAAAAACTTGTAGCACGAAGAGTTGCATATAAGGTACAACAAGGTACAACGATTATTTATCATATCAATGGAAGATTGATTCATCACCTATTCCAGAAGACTGTACCCATCGGTGGAAGACATTATTCCTTTAAGGCACTATTCGATGGAAATCAGGTACAATTGTTCATTCAAGAAATAAAAAAGAACGAGTTAGGGGTAATTGAAGAGGGTGGCGGAATAATAGTGCCCTTAAAGTCAATAGAAGAATTTTCTGACTATGTTAGTAAGGTTAAAAAAGAAATGCCCCTAATCAAAGAAAAATTAATGGATATGATAGAATGAGACAAGTAAACATAACAAAACTGTTCCAAGGGCATGCTCTAAAGAGATTAGAGTTTGAAGAAGTAAGGGCAACATTTCCTTCTTTTGGAGTATCAATTAAATCTGCAGTAGACTTAAAACCATTTTTAGAAACTGAGAGATTAGGTGGAACTAATGGATGTTCAATTATAACTATACCTCTTAGTTCCTCAAAAAGAATAATGAAAAAGCTAAATAATGAAGAAGACCGAGAATTTATTGGAGCTTTATTCAAAAGACATCCTATAATGATTGACCCAGAGACTGAAGCGTGGTACACCTCAAATTAGAATACTAAAAAAAAGAAGAAAGCTTTTGAAGAAATAAACGGAAAGCCGAAAGGATGGGAGGGACTTTATCAACTACCGTCAATAAAAAAGAATAATCTTATGAAGAAACATGTTTATAACGAAAGATTAAGAAACTTTTTTGGTGATGAAAGAAAAGCCGTCCAGATGATAGTTAGTTTTATGAAACATGCCTACAGCCTTAACTCCTCAATAGTTCTGCCACCAACACCCCTTATTATCAACACAGGGTACTCTTTAGAAGTGGCAGAAAATGTTAATCGATGGTTTAACCAGTACCGCGTAGGTTTGGGATTATTATCTGCTTGTTATTATAACCTCCATCATCAAGCGTTTAAACAAGAATCAACTTATCAGAGAATAATAAAACAAATCTTTGAGATAAACCCAAAAGTTGTGATAATCTCTACGCCAGGATCAGAAAACTATTTATATGAACATGTTATGTCTATGAAGAATCCAATATTCAAGAAATTCATAAAAGATTTATCGCTGTATGCCAGAACAAATGATGCGGTGGTTATATGGATGGACAAGGGGGACTACACCTCAAACTGGGGGTTAAGATTCTTGAAGGAAGGTATTGATTGTTTTACTTATCCCCTAAAAGGTTCTGGGAAAGAATTCGGAGGAAAAGGGAACATCCCTGCAGGAAAAATGTTCGGACAGATTCTCAATGAATATGTTTATGAAAAGTGGGACAGACACCTAACCAAAATCAAGAACTCTGGTGTTTCATGTCACCTTCCTTGTTGTGTTAAAGAGACTTTCGGTTCATTAGAATCATTAACAGATAGACAACAATGGGATTTTAAAAGGAAACATGAACTTTTCACTAGAAACGAGCAGATAAGACAAATCATTGAAAAACTAAACCATGAAGGAAACCTGGCGGATTTTGAAATAAGATTAAGAAGAAATAAGCTGTGAAGTGTTTATTCTTTTTTAATAACTATTTTCTCGTTCTTTAATTCTACTTTAAGATTTTTCCCTAACAAATTACTATTTTCCACCAATTCCTTTGGTAAAACCACTAAGTATCTATAATATTTTTTTTCACCAACTTTTTTGTCTAAAACCTTTCTTATCTTCATAATATTTTCAGGAACATGAACTATAAAAACATATCGGTACCTGAAAGCAAAGAGTTAAATAGATTCACCAATATAAAAAAGAAATAAATTATTGTGATAGAAAATATAGATTAGATGCCACTAAAACAATTTCTTAAAAATCTTAAGCTAAATGTATTTTATCAACCAATTCTCGGAGTCTCACTAATTATTTTGGTTCTATCACTCTTCATACCTGTTGTAGGGGCATCACAGACTAAGATACAACTTAGCTCATTAGTTGCAGTGATATACTCTATACTGGCATGGTTCTCAGATGATTTTGTAGGGACTATCCAACAGAATGTTAATCAAAGAAGAGAACAGTATGATGATAAATTCTGGATGAGGGGATTAATCAGATACTTCCTTATACATCTAACCCTAGTTCTACTGTTCTTAGCTTCACTAACATGGATTTTAGTAAGCTAGACTTTATTTACAAAAGTGACTTATTTTATAAAGCCAAGCACTTCATAACGTTTATAAGTAAAAGACTCCTAATAAACTTATGAAGGGAATAATGTTAGTACTGGACGGAATAAGTGATGAACCAAACAAAGAATTAGGAGGGAAAACACCACTAGAAGCTGCTAAGACACCAAACCTAGACGGGTTAGCAAAGAAGAGCTTATTAGGAAGGCACAAACCAGTAAATAATAATAACGCAATACCAGAATCAGACCGCTCAGTAATCTCACTACTAGGAAACAAAGAACAAATATACGCAAGAGGAAGATTCGAAGCACTAGGAGCAGGAATAAAACTACAAAGAGGAGACTTAGCACTAAGAGCAAACTACGCAACAATCAACAACCTAAAAGAAGGAAAAATCATTGATAGAAGAGTAGGAAGAATACTAACAACAAAAGAAGGAATAATACTAGCAAGAACCATTAACAAAAGAGTAAAATTACCAATAAAATGGTTATTTAAAACAACAATACAACACCGAGGAGTACTAGTACTAAGAGGAGGATTCTCAGATATGATTACAGACACAGACCCAGAATACCAACGAAACAAAAAAATAAAGAATAAAAGCCAACACAAACTATCAAGAGCACTAGACGAAGAAGAAAATACAGAATACACCGCAGATATGGTAAATAGATTCATAACACAATCAAACAAAATATTAACAACACACCCAATAAATCGTAGAAGAGTAGAAAGAGGACTACTACCAGCAAACATAATACTAACA
>PFDC01000080.1 GCA_002763035.1 Candidatus Pacearchaeota archaeon CG10_big_fil_rev_8_21_14_0_10_35_13
TTAATCGGGAAGCTCCGCTCCTCACGTAGTGAGGATTACGAAGGAATGAGTAACCTTTAGGGTGGAGAGGACGTCACGTTATTAAGTTTATTCATTTTTCCATTCTTCTCCTTCGTCATCTTCTGTTTTTATTATTGGTGTTGAGTATTCTTCTATTCTTCCTTCAAGTGTTTCTATAATCCATCGTTTATTTCTTGCTATTGCAGTAATCTGGTGGTTAGTTAATCTAAGAAGTCGCTCACCATTTGTTTTTATTATCTCCGGGATATAGTCTCCAGTTCTGAACATTTTCTTCATATCGTCTTCATATCTCTTTCTTTGGCTTTTTAATGATGCCAAAGTAATCTCTACTGCTTCTTCTGGGGTTAAGCGCATATCGCTTTCATACTTATCCAAGACCTTTCCTAAGGCCAGTCTTTTATCATTGCCGTTCTTATTAATGGTCTTTTCTAATTCCATTCTTTTGTAAGAGTCATAAACATGATAAACAAATTCTCTTTCTTCTTCTGTAAGTCTGTCTGCTGGGCTTCTTCCATTAAATCTCTCAAGAACTCTTTGGAGTTTCCCTTCTTCTTCTGCAGGGTCTCTTCTTAATTCTCCCAGTCTTTCTTCTAATTCCTCTGCGTCACAATAATCTTCTAGTTTCATACCATCTCCTCCTGGTTCGTATAATTCTGGGTGTTCTTTAAATTCTTCAAATGTCATACTCCTTCCTTCTTCATCGGTTATCATTTTTGCACCTTCCATAGTGAGTCTCCCTAAGTTAATTCCTCTCTGTCTCCTTTCTAGAAGTGTTGAGTTCTTCCTAGTTCTAGCTCCTTCTACATAGTTTCTTAGATAGCCTCTATAATTAAATTTCCACCTCCTAGAATCATCATCCTCTCTAAATTCTTCTGGTATCTGGGGTTCGTTAATTCCTTCAATAATATTTGTTTGTGGGGCCTCTTCAATCATCTTCCCTTCTAATCCTTCATTGATTGCCGCTGCCATTCTCCATTCTGCGTAGATTCTTCCTTCTTCACAGATATTTGCTACTTCCTTAAGTGTTGGAACATATCCTTCGCTTCCTAAATCCTCTAATACTTCGTCGAGTAATTCTTGATATTTTTCCTGTCTTTTCAGATATTTTAGTGCGTCTGCTGTTCCTGCTAGGTATCCTGATATTCTTTTAATTCTCTTAACCTGTTCTAGTTTTTCTGAAAGATTAGCCATATTACCACTAATTAGTGACACTTTATAAGGCTTTCTGTAGGTTAGGATTAGTTGTTTATCCCTCTCTTCTTCCCTCATCATAATATATTCCCTGGCCGGATATTCCTCCGAGGAAGTATCCTGTTCTTTCTCCTGTGAGTGTTAGGACATCCTTTCCATGCCTTCCTCCAATCATTCCTACTGGTTTTAGATCTTCATCAAGTATTCTATTACCTCCTCTTCCTCCGATTCTGTAACCTGTCCTGGTCCATTCATCAAAAACAAGCCTTATTACTGCAACTCCCCATGGTCCGCCAATTCTGCAATCAGTCTTTCCACTGTCATCGATTGGTTCGCCGAATAGTTCCCTAATCCTTTCTAGTCCTTCATCATCGCTCGCTCTTACTTCTTCATCACCCATCCGTTATTCCTACTTTTTTTAATTCTTCTACTAATAATTCTATGGTGTCTCTAATGCTCGTTCTTGCTAACTCTTGATTAAGTTCTGTTGGTGTCTCATAGTCTTCTTCAACTCTAGGGGCGTCTTCTAATTTCTCTAATGCTCCTCTGAACATCCTAAACATTTCTGGTAAGTCTTTTCTCTCGAATCTTAATCCTTCTTCCCCCCAGTAGTTCTCTAAGTTTCCTATTTCTTCTTTCGTGAAATATTCACTCATTAATAAGCATGTATTACTGCCGAAACTTGTTATGTATCTTCTTCCAATATGTAAATCCTGACTCATGATTATTGTTAGAATTATTCCTTTTTAAGTATTTATTCACTATCATGCTATTATCATTGGTAGTGCTATTGTTGCGTCGCAGTATACATTTACGAATTTTGCTCTTTCTTTCATTTTTCCCCAGCTTATTCCTTCTTGTAATGGCGCTCCGCTACTTCCGCCCCATTGTGGTTGGTCTGTGGATATTTGTATTCCGTAGTCTGCTCCGTTATCCTTGCTGAATTGTAATGATTGTTGTATGAAGTTTTTTGGTACTCCTCCTCCAATATATATTATCCCGCTCTTTTTTGCTGTCCATGCTAAATCAATTATTTCTTTCATATCATCGAATGCGTCAATGCTTATCTTGTTTTTTTCTCCTTTCATTATTCTTCCCCATACCATCATTCCAATACCTGAGTCTGCTATTGCTGGGCAGTATAT
>PFDC01000119.1:0-230 GCA_002763035.1 Candidatus Pacearchaeota archaeon CG10_big_fil_rev_8_21_14_0_10_35_13
AGCGATAAGAAATGGCAAGACAAATTAAAACAATAGATTACGATTCTGACAATGATATATTTTTTATATCTGACGGAGAAAAAGTAAAAGCATCGCTTGATATCGGAGATTTTATTTTAGATGTCAGCCACGATAATCTTATCTGTGGTGTGGAGATAATGGATGCAAGCGAAAATTTAGGCATAAGCAAAGAAAACTTGAGAACTGTCCAGAATATAAAAATGTCTGTT
>PFDC01000119.1:282-2395 GCA_002763035.1 Candidatus Pacearchaeota archaeon CG10_big_fil_rev_8_21_14_0_10_35_13
ATGATAAAGAAGTTAATATCCCAATACCATTAACACTTAATCTAGGACATAAAAGACCAAGAAAAGAAACATTAGTATACCATTAGTTATCAAGAAGATTAATACTTCTAAAGGAAGCACCAGAAAAGGAATAAACAAACTGGTTTAATCGTCCGAAACTCTTAAATCCTTCATTAACTCCTATTATTCATGGTTGACATCACAACTATCATCATTTTAGTAATCGCTTTGCTGGCAGTATTCATCGCTTTCAGGATTGGCCATAAGGTTGGTGGTGAGAGGAAACATCAGGAATGGCTTGAACAATTACCAGAACATCGTAAAGAAGCAATAATGAAATCACGTGCTGTACTGGGAGGACAGTTTAGTGAGAATCTTGCACCTTACCTTCCAGACTTTCCTTACCTACCAACAGAATGCCAATTCTTAGGGAAGCCTACAGACTTTATAGTATTCAAAGGAATGGACGAAAAAAAGATTAGCGAAATAGTATTTGTTGAAGTAAAGAGTGGAAAGGCTAAGTTAAGCCCTCAAGAAAAGAACCTTAAAGAAACGATAGATAAAAAGAAAGTGCGCTTTGAGGAGTATAGGATTCCCGAGGAGTTGCATAGTAACAAAAAAGAAATGGTGGAATTCGATGATGAAGGAATGGTGAAATGAGAAGATGGTAATAATTACTAAAGTAAAAAAAGAGGAATTCGGTAGGATACTGAAGAATTATGGTCTTGGAACTTACAGAAACAGCGAACATGTGGAAGAAGCACTAGAGAATACAGTATATAAAGTTAGGAGTAGTAAGGGATTATGGATAATAAAGATATTTGAAGAAACAGCGGATAAGGACATAAGATACCAACAAAGAATAGAACAATACTTACAAGAAAAGGGGTTGCCAACACCAAGAACCTTGAAGAATAAACAAGGGAGAAAGATAAACGAGTACAAGAAAAAAACCCTGATAGTACAAGAATGCATCAATGGAAGAAAACCCAGAAGAAAAGAAATAACTGAAGAACTAGCAAGAGAAATAGGGACGGTAACAGGAAAGATTGACAGAGAACTGCAAGCTCTAAGAATAGGATACAGGCCAAAACCAAAAAAAGAACACCAATTTATAGATAGAAGAATGAGAAAAAAAGAAATAGAATATGTGAAGAAAGAAGAAAAACTAATGAGTGAGATGAAGAAGATAAACAGAAAAAAACTAAGAAAAGGAATAATACACGCAGACATAACAAGGAGTAACATGCTAATAAGCAGAGGGAAACTGAAAGCAGTGATAGACTGGGGGGATTCATGCGAAGATTACATAGCACAAGAAATGGCAGTAACAATAGCACAATCATTCATAAGAAGAGGAAGAGTTATTAAAAGCAAGATAAGAGCCTACCTAAAAGGGTATAATAAAGAAATGCCAATGAACGATGAAGAAAAAAAGGCGGTGTACTACTTCGCGAAGAAGAGGATGATAGGGGCATCAGCATGGTTCCTAGAACAAGCAAGAAGACACGAAGATAAAAAAGAAGAACTACTAGAATGGACTAAAGAAATGATGGAAAACTATGACGGACTCAATAAACTAACGATTAAAGAATGGAAGAAATTATGGTGAAATGAGGATGATGAACAAAGTTGTTGTAGGATTCATATTCAAAGAGAATAAACTTTTATTAATAAAACATAAAAAGAAGAATATGTGGTTACCTGTAGGCGGGCATGTTGAACCAGGAGAAACATTACTAGAAGCGCTGAAGAGAGAAATAAAGGAAGAAGTTAGCCTAATAATAAAGTGCAGAGAAAAACCGTTCTTTGTATTAAGAGAAAAAGGAGAAACTACCAACCACTACACATGCAAGTACCTCTCGGGAAAGATTAAGATTATGAAAGAAGAAATCAAAGATTTTAAGTGGTTAACAAAAAAAGAAGTAAACAATTCAAAGCTTTGCAGAGAGATAAAAAGACTGGCAATAAAAGCGTTTGAAGAAAACATGGAATTTGATGATGAAGGAATGGTGAAATAGAATAATTCTTAGTAACTTGACTTCGCCAGTTAGTCATAAATAGTTTGTTTCTTATGCGAAGTCAATAACTGGAAGGAGGTTTAGAAGAGATG
>PFDC01000103.1 GCA_002763035.1 Candidatus Pacearchaeota archaeon CG10_big_fil_rev_8_21_14_0_10_35_13
TGTTCCTAATCATTCTAAGAATAAGTAACTTTCTCGCTCTCATCCGCACACTAAAATATGCGGATTTCCCGCTCCAGCATTAATTATCCTGTTTGTTCTCAGTAATGTGCTAGACCAAGACGGATGTCATGGACTCATACACCTTCCGTCTCAGTGGTAAGGTTTAAAAATGCCTTTTTTCTATGTTTCTTATGGCTTTGAAGAAACTTGATGAGAAGGAAGTTAAGAAGATTATTGTTGATCTTGATACTCAGGGTTTGACTTCTGAGAAGATTGGTTTGGTTCTTAAGTCTAAGCATGGTGTTAAGTCTTTGAAGAAGGATTATGGTTTTAGCATTTCTTCTATTACTGGTAAGAATGATGCTGAGCGTGTTAATGTTAAGTCTAAGTTTGACGTCCTTAAGAAGCATTTTGATTCTAATAAGCATGATCAGCCTTCTAAGCGTAAGTTGATTACTACTGCTGCTCGTATTAAGAAGCTTGACCAGTATTTCGGTTAATCTCATTTAGTTTTCACTCTGGAGTTGTCAGTAACCTTTTTAATCGTTGTTGATTTTTCTTCTTTATGAAAGAGGTAATTTCTAGGGGGGCTCAGAATTTTCTTAATCTTTCTAAGGATTCTAAGGTTCTTGTTGTTAGTCATTTTGATACTGATGGTGTTACTTCTGCTTCGATTATTTGTAAGGCTTTTAAGCGTGCTAATATTAATTTCTCTATGAAGATTGTTAAGTCTTTGCGTGATGATTTTGTTCTTTCTCTTCCTAAGGATCGTATTATTGTTTTTTCTGATCTTGGTAGTGGTAGTCTTGAGCTTTTTTCTGATCTTTTAAAAGTTTTTGTTATTGATCATCATGAGATTAAGACTAAGCCCTTGCCTAATACTGTTCTTATTAATCCTCATCTTCTTCCTGATTCTGAGTATGAGGATATTTGTTCTGCCGGTATTGCTTATTTGTTTTCTAAGGCTTTGAGTCCTGATGGTTCTAATAAGGATTTGGCTTCTTTGGCTATTATTGGTATGGTTGGTGATTTGGTCAAGACTATTGGTCCTTATAATAATGAGATTCTTACTGATGCTGATGTGATTATTAAGAAGGGTTTACAAATTTATCCTGCTACTCGTCCCCTTAATAAGTCTTTAGAGTATTCTTCTCGTATGATTATTCCTGGTGTTACTGGTGATATTAAGGGTGTTCTCAAGCTCTTGAGGGAGTCTGGTATTACTAAGGTTGATGGTAAGTTCAAGTCTCTTATTGATCTTGATGAGGAGGAGAACTCTCGCCTTATTACGGGCGTTATTCTTCGTCGTAGGGGTTTGGATAATTCTCGTCTTATTGATAATATTTATTTGGTTAAGTTTTTTGGTAAGTTGGAGGATGCTCGTGAGATTTCTGCTAAGATTAATGCTTGTTCTCGTCTTGGTCGTAGTGATATTGCTTTGAGTTTTTGTGTTGGTTCTAAGAAGGCTCGTAAGGATTCTGAGGATATTTATGCTGATTATAAGCAGATGCTTGTTTCTGCTTTGAGGTTTGTTGATTCTTCTAAGGATTCTAAGATTGTTGGTAATGATTATGTTATTATTAATGCTAAGGATCAGATTCGTGATACTATTATTGGTACGGTTACTTCTATTCTTTCTTTTTCTTCTAAGTACAAAGAGGGTACTGCTATTCTTGGTATGTCTTATAATGAGTCTGGTATTAAGGTTTCTTTGAGGATTGTTGGTAATAATGGTCGTAAGGCTCATAAGATTATTGGTGGTGTCATGAAGAATTTTTCTGGTGAGTGGGGTGGTCATGATAATGCTGCTGGTTGTACTATTAGTCGTGATGATGAGGTTAAGTTCTTGGAGTCTGTTAAGCATTCTTTGGAGTATTCTGAGTTGAAGGTTTAATCTATATGTATGTATTAATTTCGAGTATTTGGTTTAGCAATACCTTTAATGTCAGTATAACAACACCTCGTTATTTATGATAATACTTCTGGAGTAAAGACTTCTTCAACAACCTTGCTCAACGCCTATCAAGATATCTGGTTCTTTGGGATATTAGAATTATGATGTTTTTGGCTTTCAACAACCTTTAAAAATGTCTTTTCCTTACCATTTTTATGAATGATTCAATTCCTTTAGAAGAGTATCAGGTTATTTTGTGTACTGTTAAGGCTGTTTCTAAGACTAATGTTATTGTTAATATTGAAGATTTGGGTATTGATGGTAATATTCCTGTTTCTGAGGTTGCTCCTGGTCGTATTCGTAATCTTCGTGATTATGTTGTTCCTAATAAGAAGATTGTTTGTAAGGTCTTGCGTGTTGATCCTTCTGGCACCGTGGTTCTTTCTTTGAGGCGTGTTTCTCAGAAGGAGCGTAAGGAGGTTATGGATGCTTATTCTAAGGAGAATACAGCTCTTAGTGTTCTTAGGGTTGTTATTCCTGATCATTCTATTGCTTTAGATTTGTCTAAGAGGATTTGTTCTTCCGAGTCTTTGAAGCTTCATGAGTTCTTCTTGAAGGCTCGTGATTCTCCTGTTATTCTTGATAAGTATTTTTCTAAGTCTGATTCTGTTAAGCTTTCTAAGATTCTTTTGGAGAAGAAGGAGCGTGATAAGGAGTTGAAGAAGGAGTTTTCTTTGAGTACTTCTGATCATTCTGGTGTTTTATTAATTCAGGAGGCTCTTGGTGGTTGTGATTCTGGTGATAGTTGTTCTGTTTCTTATCTTGGTGGTGGTAAGTATGTGATTAAGACTTCTGCTAAGGATCTTAAGACTGCTGATAATCTTCTTAGTTCTCATATTCAGTCTATTGAGAAGTTTTCTAAGTCAAAGGGTATGTCCTTTGTTGTTAAGGAAAAGTAGTGCTAAAGATTTTCATTATTCTGGCAGGTATAATCTGTTGTTCATAGTCCCTCAATGCTTTATTGTTAATTTCTGATAATCGTTAGGTTTTTATTCTTGATAATGTAAGATGTTTGTATGGTTAGGCTTAAGATTCGTAAGTGTTTTGTTTGTAAGTCTTTTACTTTTAAGAGTTCTCATTGTGATAAGAAGACTTCTCCTGTTGGCCATAAGTTTGTTGACGTCGCTCATAAATAAGTTCTGGCAGCAATAATTAGGTCTCTCAGAACTTTCACTGTTTCATATTATTAACTTTTCTGCTTTGGGGATATTAGTATCGTTTAGAGGCACTTCACATTAATTCTTTTTGTTCTATGACTTTTTTCACTACTTCCATGTCTTCTTCCCATAATTCTGTTAGTTTTCTGTTGTAGATTATTGCTGCTGGGTGGAATAAGGGTATTAGTTTTATTTTTATTCCTTCCATCCCTGGTAGTTCTATAATTTTTTCTTTTCCGTGTACTTGTGTTATTCCTGGTTGGTTCTTCATTCCTGCCACGTTGCATTCTGCTAGGAAGTATTTTGTTGAGTAGTTTCCTAGGGTGCATATTACTCTTGGTTTTATTATTCTTATTTGTTTTAACAAATATGGGGCGTGTGCACTTATTTCTTCTTCGTTGGGATTGCGATTTTCTGGTGGGCGATACTTCAAAATGTTTGCTACGTATATGTCGTTGATTGTTAGTCTTACTTGTTCCAATAGTTTATCAAGATTTTTTCCTGCTACTCCTACGAATGGCATTCCTTGTAAGTCTTCGTTTCTTCCTGCTGCCTCCCCAATAAACATTATTCTTGCTTCAGGGTTTCCTTTTCCAAAAACAAGGTTGGTAGCAGACTCATGAAGGGGTAACTTAGCAGAGACAATCTCCTCTTTAACATTCTCAAGTTCTAATGATTTACTTAGCATATCTTTTCTTAGATCTAGAGGTTAATATTCTTTTCGCCCATTCTGGAGAACACCTCTTAGAAATCTTTTGTACACCAGCCTTGTGCATCCAACGATAAATAGTAGATAGGCTTACCCCAAATTTTCTTGATAAATCCTGGGGGATTAGACCATCATTTAAGAGCCGATTTATCTCAGTAGTAAAATCCATATTAGATAACCCTTCAATTTTAACAAACTTTTTACTAAACTTTCTAATCTTTAAATTAGTCTTATGAAATTTTCGAGCCACTTCTTGACTTTCAAATTTTCTTCTTAGATAAAGGCCAAGGTCATCAAGATTATCATATAAGAATTTTATTAAACGAAACGCATTATCCGAATAAAATTCAAGCTGATAGAAGACAGAATCATAACCTGAAGATCTTTTCTTAATTCTTTTTCTTAAATTAAAATTAGAAATTTTAATATTTTTTCTAAGGACATCAACAAGACCTTTCATGAAATCATAGCTACCATTACAAAATCCTATGACTATTTCAAGAGAACCACCCTTGTTTGAAGCAAGGACCCACCCGTCTCCATCCAAAAACCCTCTAATGAAGTCTCTTAAAAACGGTCTTGGAATATCAGGAAACTTCAAAATTTTAGTCTTGTTAGGGATTATACCAAAATCTTTGAGATTTCTTACAATCAAAGAGCTATTTATACGTAGTCTAAAAGATTTGGGTCTTCTTTCAACTTCATAGGTAGAACCAAGTTTCTTGGAAATCTGTTCTAAAAGTTCTTTATCACTACTAAACTTATTGCTTAGTTCCCATGACAGGGTCCTATGATAAACACACCCATCAGCACAAGTAAACCCCAGGATATAAGCCATATCAGAGCTCCAAGTCTTAAAATAACTATGATTCAAAGTATAAAGTCTTAATCCAGAAGCCATATACCAAGACTAATAATAGAAGGTTTTTATAATTTTTTTAAAACTTAATAGTAGTAAGATCAAATTCACAAATAATCGAACGTCACCAATAAGATTTTCACCAATACCCAATAAGAACATTTATATTACTTACCTTCTTGTTATTTTTATGTTGTGGAAAACTCATCTTGCTATTGGTATTTTTTTCATGTTTATCTTCCTTCCAGTTATTTCTCAGGATGTTATGTTTTCTGTTTCTTTAATTGTTGCTTCCCTTCTTCCTGATATTGCTTCTCCCTCAGCTTTTTTTGGTAAGGGTAAGGATTCTGTTTCTTCTCAAGCTGTTTCTAAGAATCGTGGTGTTCTTCATAGTTTTACTCTTGCGTTCCTAGCCACAGTGGTTATTTCTTTGTTCTTTCCTACTATGGCTCTTGGTTTCTTTCTTGGTTATTCTGTTCATTTGTTTTCTGATTCTTTTACTACTCGTGGTATTCAGCCTTTTTGGCCTTTGAAGGGTAAGAATTCTTGGAAGTTACGTACTGGTGGTTATACTGAGACTAGTATCTTTATTGGTTTTCTTATTGGTGACTTGTTGTTATTATTAGTTACGATTCTTTAAGGGTTGGCTAATAATCACTCATGACTATATCATTCCATGTATATTCTCTTGTCCCTACAACTCAATCAAATGGCTAATAATCACTCATGACTATATCATTCCATGTATATTCTCTTGTCCCTATAATCTTTATAAAAGCCCTTATTCTCTTCTTTTCATGGCTGTCGCTAAGAAAAAGGTTGATGAAGAGGAAGTAGTGATTCCTGAGAAGGGTAAGGAGCTTGGTCTTACTGATCTTCCTGGTATCGGTCCTGCTATTTGTGAGAAGCTTGAGGCTGCTGGTGTTTATGATTTGATGGGTTTGGCTGTTATGTCTCCTCCTAGTCTTTCTGAGGTTGCAGGTATTGGTGAGGCTGTTGCGAGGAAGGCTATTCAGGCTGCTCGTAAGCTCATGAGTCTTGGTTTCCAGGATGGTTTGGAGTTTGAGAAGAAGCGTAAGGAAGTTATCAAGATTACTACTGGTTCTCAGAATCTTAATGCTCTTCTTGGTGGTGGTGTTGAGACTAAGTCTATTACAGAAGCATTCGGAGCTTATGGTTCTGGGAAGTGTGTTTCTAAGGATACAATAGTTAGTTATTTTAATGATACCCGTATGCATGTAGAGACTATTCAGGAAACTTATGATAAGTACAAAGAAAAGAATGGTGAATTAGTTGCGGATGATGGTTTTGCTGTTCCTGTTTCAACAGTTAAAGTTTTGGCTTGGAATGATGGTAAATTAAGTGTTGTTAATAGTGATTGTTTGTATAAGGAGAGAGTTAAGAAGTTATTTGTTGTGAAAACCAAGAGGGGTAGAATTCTTAAAGTCACTGGTAATCATCAGATTCTTAGTTTTGATGATGGTGTTAATTGGAAAAAGGTTAGTTCTATCAAGGAAGGTTCTTTGATCGCTTCTCCTAAAGAAATCAATCTTACTACAGAAACGGTCTATGATGAAGATGATGCTTATTTTCTTGGTTTATTTGTTGCTGAAGGTTCTAGTAATCCTTTCTCTATTAGTATTACTGATGAGAATATTAAGGATTGGGTTTGTGATTATGTTACTAAAAAGTTTTCTTATACCCCTACTGTTAGAGTAAGAAATCTTGATAACAGGCTTCCTTGTTTTACTATTCTCTTAAGAAATCCTTCGAGAGTTATAATGGAGGGTCTTGATAAGTCTAATTCCTTAAATAAGTTTATTCCTGAAGGAGTTTTCTTGTCTAATAAGGAAGTTGTTTCTTCTTTCCTTGGCGGTTATTTTGATGGCGATGGTGAGGTTTCTAAGAATGACATTTCTGCTACTACTAAGAGCCCTAAATTAGCTTCTCAAATCAGTTATCTTCTTTTAAGGTTGGGCATTAGCTCTAGTATTAGGGAAAGGTTTGTTAGTGGTTATGAGGATAAGTTTTTTGTTGTTAGGATTTCTGGCGAGGATAGAGAGAAGCTTAAAAGTATAAAAATGAAGATTAAAAGTTTTGATTGTAATATCAGGAATAGTTCTTATGGTTATCCTAGAAGGATAGTTTCTTTTATTAGTAAACTTTACAAAGAGTGTGTTGGGGGTAATAGGGGCAGTTTAAGGAAGGTTGTTGGTAAACATAACACCCAAAGCACTACTTATTCTAATCTTATCGATAATTCTCATGCAAAGGTCATTAATACAAAGACGTTGAATAGTATAGGGGAGTTATTTATTAATCAAAAAGATTCTTTTATTAAGATGCTTAAGAGGTTAGATGTTGAACCTTTGTCCAAGGATTTATTGGTGGACCTTTATCCTCAGTTACCTTTTGCTTTTAATTGTTTAGCTGAGGGCATGGGTCTTAAGAAGACTAGTATTAGGAATTATTATCTTAGGAGGATTCCTTCAAATAAAGCGGAATTGTTGAGAAATCTTATCATTAACGAATTAAAAACTCGGGTTGATACGTTAATATTAGCTTTAGAGTTAATTAGTGAGATAAGATTGTTTAATTGGGATGTTGTTGAGAGTGTTGAAGTTGTTGATTATGATGATTATGTTTATGATTTTGTAGTTCCCGAGGGTCATTCTTTTGTTGGTGGTAATCTTCCTACGATGATGCATAACACACAACTTGCTGTTTCTTTAGCTGTTAATTGTCAGCTTCCTTTGGATAAGGGTGGTGCTAATGGTAAGGCTGTTTATATTGATACTGAGGGTACTTTCCGTCCTGAGAGGGTTAAGCAGATGGCTGAGGCTTTGGGTGCTAATCCTGAGAAGGTTTTGAAGAATATTCTTGTTGCTAGGGCTTTTAATTCTGATCATCAGATTCTTCTTATTGATAAGATTACTGAGTTAATTAAGGAGAATAATGAGCCTATCAAGTTATTAATTGTTGATTCTCTTACTGCTCATTTTCGTGCTGAGTTTGCTGGTCGTGGTCAGTTGGCTGATAGGCAGCAGAAGCTTAATCGTTATATGCATAATCTTATGAAGCTTGCTGAGCAGCATAACTTGGCTGTTTATGTTACTAATCAGGTTATGGCTAATCCTGCTCAGATGTTTGGTGATCCTACTACTGCTGTTGGTGGTAATATTGTTGGTCATTCTTCTACTTTCCGTATGTATCTTCGTCGTGGTAAGAAGGATTCTCGTGTTGCTAAATTAATCGACTCTCCTAATCTTCCTGATAATGAGACTGTTTTCATGATTACTGAAGGTGGTCTTAAGGATATCTGATAATATGCCTACTGAAAAAATCGGTCCTGATTGGAAGCAATGGATTCCTGTTTGGGGAATCTATCAGCATCGTCTTGATTCCGTTGCGGGCATCCCGTGTATTCTTGGTCGTGCAACTTATGATACTGTTGAGGATGAAAACATTAATGATTCTCATAGGTTTTTCTGGGCGCAGTACCGGGCGTTAAGTGTTGGAGCAGTGGTCGTCTGGGGTGCTAATGGTTTAATAAAATTATTGTCTTAAGGATATTTAACAAGTTCTAAATCATTTCAATAATCATTATTTAACGTTCATCAAAGCCCTTGTTTCTGTAGATTAATGATATTGTTCAGTTTTTTTTTATCAAACAGTTTAAGTAATTATTAGTATTTTACTTCTTCGCTTATTTTTCTTTCGTAAGCTTTTTTCATTGCTTCTTTTACTTCTTCTAGATTTGTTCCGTCGTACCTTATTACGTTTGGGTGTTTGAATTCGTTATTATTCTTTCCTGCGGGCATTATTACTAGTGCTCTTTCTCTCCATTGTAACCATCTCTTTATGTATTCTGGGTAGTCATCTACTAGTACTTTTCCGTATACTAATCCTTTGTCTCTTGTCATAGTTATATCAGTGTCTGGCCCTAAGTTTCTGTCAACCCAGACTTTTTTTCCTTTCCATCCTGAGGGGTTTCTTCTTGGTCCTTGTGTTAGTATGTGTATTTTGAATCCTGCTTCTTTTGCTGCTTCTAGTATGTCCCATCCTATTTGGAATTTTGGCATTGTGCTCCACCAGTTTCTTGAGCTCATGATTAGTTCTTTTCTTTCTTTTATGTGTTTTGGTGCTTCTTCTGGTTTTCCTGTGTATGGTTCTTCTTCGGGGCTTCTTATTTTTTCCAGGCTTTCTTCCATTGCTTTGTCAAAGTCGCATAATGTTCCGTCCATGTCGAATAGTGCTATGTTTTCTTCTGGTCCTGCCATATCCTAACTAGTAATTCGAGGTTTTTAATTATTGTTGTAATAACCTTTAAAAACGGGCACGCAGGGATTTGAACCCTGACTACAACCTCCGCAAGGTTGCATGCTATCCGTTACACCACGCGCCCACAAACCCCTTCTAGTCTTCTAAGATTCTTCGGGTTATTTGATCCTATATCTCTTAACCACTTCTTAAGCATTACGGTTCCGTTAACCCTTACTTCCCATTTACCACCAGAAGCAATAATCCCTAATTTCTTGAGCATCTCTTTTACTTGGCTTATAAGTTTTTCTGATTTGATAGTAATCGTAACAAAAGAATAATTATTCTTTGTTTTAATTATTGAAACACCCCCATCAGTATCAAACAATCCTCTAATAAATGCTCCATAAATTTTTTTATTCTTTGAATCAAGAATCTTCTCAGGCACTTCTAGCCTTCCCAGCTTGTTACCTTTTGGGATTCCTAAAACTTTATGTTTGAATTCTGATAGACCTTTAGAGTATGACTCAAATCCCGAAACGCTTGGTAACCTCATCAGTCTTAAGCTTAAATTGTATAATCTCTTATATAATAGGATAACAAAGCCTATCATGTAGTCTTCTTCTTTCTTGTTACATTTAACAGAATAATAATTTCTTTCATTCCTCATACAACCATCCCCGAGGTGAATCCCCGTTTCTTCTGCCAATTCGGAGGTCATATGTTCCGGAAAAATTATCCCCCTCTTGATGTCAGAATTACTTAAGATTACATCTTTTGAGTCAAGAGCAATCAATTCATTAGTAAAAAACGATTCATGAACACTTTCTAATAATAGTCCTTCTCTTGCTCTCTTTCTCCTCTTTCCTTCAAGGGTCATTCTTGTAAGTTCATTTCCATGCTTCTTCCATAGATTATTCATCATTATACTCCCTCGCTATTTCCAGCTTTCCATACATGATTCTCTGAATTCTGTATTGAGAAGTTTCTTCTTTAGCAGGATAATACTCTTTTTTCCACCGATTTTTCCACCCTTACTTCTACCCCAGTTATCGCCTTTAATGTCAATTATTTCTAAGTTCATCCCCGGAGAAATAATCTTATCAGGTATTGTTGTGCGACTAGAGTTCCATTTTCTTATTGTCTTGTAAGGGATATTCATTCTTTTTGATAGTTCTTTCAAAGTTTTAACTTCGTAATTATTTTTAAGGTTATTAAACAGTTCTTTTTTAGAATTATCTGATAAGATTAGCCTCATAATTAAGTCAGTATCAGAAAGTATAAATATTTTTCTGTCCATGATGAACTAAAGGGGCAAGATAATCCTTTGAGCACTCGTGGGAGCGTTATTATCCCCTTCTTGTTTCTAGTTCTTTTATTAGTTTGTCTAGGTCTATTTCTTCTATTCCGTTAATTATTATTTCTTCGTTGTTGAAGTAGCTGTTTGTTCTTACTTCTCCAGTAAAGTATTTTTCTTGTCCTATGATTATTTCTTCTACATCTATTTGTGTTATTTCTTCTGGAGTTTTTCCTTCCGGTAATAGTTTTGCTATTTGGTCTGAGAACATTACTGCTCTTATTGTTTCTGTTCCGTCGTCAATTACTACGTTTAGTAAGGTTCTTCTTTTTGGTGTTACTTTTCCGTGTGTTGCGCATTCATAATCTTCGCTTCCTTCTTTCTGTAGTACTTTCTTTCCGCATTCTGTGCATGTTTCGTAGTGTCTTGGTTGGAATGATTGTACTATTACTGCTCTTATTCTTGCTCTTTCTCCTGCTTTTATTTGTTCTATTCTTTTGTCTGGTGCTGTTCCTATGCTGATGTTACTTCCTGCTGGCATTTCTTTCACTTCTAGTTTTTCTTTGCTTTTCTTTATGTCTGAGAATGCTGTTAGGTGTACTTCGTCGTTTCTTAGGTTTCCTGAAGTTATTTCTATTACTTCTCCTTGTTGTAACTTTTTTTCTTCGAATAGTGTTATGTGGTTCGTGTCCCATAATACTAGTTTTATGTTTCCTGTTTCGTCTGCTATTACTAGGTTTAGTACTCTTCCTTCTCTTCCGTTTTTGTTGTATTCTCTTATTGGGAATTGTCTTATGATTTTTGCTGTTAAGTTTACTCTTCTCATTCCGGGTATTATCTGGTTTATTTTTACTGTTTGTTTGTCTAATGATAGTCCTAGTTCTGCTGCTACTATTTGTGCTGCTCCTTCCTTGCTTATTAGTCCTGATAATTTTGCTTTTTTTGCTTCTACTCTCCTATTAATCTCTTCAAGGGTTATTCCTGCTGCTTCTGCTATTCTTGTTATTAGGTTTTCGTAGTTATCTGCCATCTTTTACATGACTTATTATCTTAAACCATTTATAAGCATTGTTGTATTCTTCTTATCCTATTATTCTGTTAGTTCTCTTAGCCATCCAGGTTTCTATTCTTTAAGTTGATCATCTCTTTTATTTCTTAATTCCACAACCATTATTCTTAGTAATTATCGTTATCTTCTTTTCTCTCAAGAAGTTTTATAAACCCTCATTATTCTTAGTCATTATGGCTATTGCTGCTTTACGTTTGAAGATTCTTCCTGTAGGTCTTGATACTAGTCTTGATGTTATTAAGGTTGAGGCTTTGAAGATCATGGAGGCCCTTGGTGCTTTGAATACTACTTTTGTTGAGGAGCCTATAGCTTTTGGTCTTAAGGCTTTGATTGTTCAGACTGCTTGGCCTGAGGCTGAGGATACTGATAAGGCTGAGAATGGTCTTAGTGTTATTGATGGTGTTTCTAATGTTGAGATTATTGATTATAGGCGTGCTTTTGGTTGATTGATTACAGCCACATTACTTTTAAGAACACCTCATTTCTGTTATTACCCAGATCATTGCTATTTATTGATTATCTAAGCCTCTCAAGACTGTTTTGTCTTAGGTATTAATGGTATACCCCCCTCAGTTTATCTTTCTCTCAACAATTATTCTTATAAACCCTTTATTCCTTTGTTTTTCATGTCTGATATTAACTTTTCTGATTTGAGGAGTAAGCTTCTTTCTCAGATTGATTCTTCTGATTTGCCTTATGATCAGAAGGAGGCTCTTAAAGAGGAGGTTAAGCTTAAGTCTGATGATGAGCTTCTTGATTTCATCAAGGAGCATTCTGCTAATCCTGAGGGTGAGGGTAATGGTTGTATTTTTTGTTCTATTGCTTCTGGTAAGGTTCCTTCTTTCATGATTGCTTCTAATGATGTTGCTGTTGCTGTTTTGGAGTTGAATCCTGCTTCTGAGGGTCATACGATTATTATTCCTAAGGTTCATGTTTCTAAGGATTCTATCCCTCAGGAAGTTTCTGATTTTTCTGCTCTTATTGCTGAGGCTCTTCGTTTGAAGCTTCCTTCTCAGCCTCGTAATATTGGTGTTTCTTCTGATGAAGTCATGGGTCATGGTATTATGAATATTATCCCTGTTTATCCTGATCAGGAGTTGTCTCGTAAGCCTGCTGATAAGTCTCAGCTCAAGGTTCTTCAGGGGAAGTTGTTGTTGATGTCTGATGATTTTAAGCCTAACATCCATTCTCAAACTCCCGCTCCTACTAATATTCCTTTACCTGTTCCTACCCCTGTAGTTTCTGATCCTAAGAGCTCTGGTAAGCCTGTTAAGAAGAAGCGTGATAATTCTTGGAGGAAGAATAAGGCTCCTTCTAGGATTCCTTAGGTATATTATCTTGTAAAAGCAGAATGTTTCATAACCCCTTAGTCATTAAGAGTAACTTTCATAATTAACTGATTATCCTCGGTTCTATACTTAGTGTTAATACATTGAGCAATGTTGTTTATTCTTGTTATTAATAGAATTCTTTAGTTATATTCTTCCACTACTAATAAGGTAGTAATACGAGATTATTGTTAGTAGGAATGTTAGTGTGAATGGTATTCCGTTCTTTATTTCTACGTTTTTTATTCTTGCTTTTTTTATCATCATTATTTCTTTTTTTGTTATTCCTTCAAAGCTTGCTTTTATTGTCTTTCCGCTTTTTATTTTGATGTTTTTTGTTATTACATCTCCCGGTTGTAGTTCTTTTGTTATTATTGTTTTTATCATGTAAGTTCTTTCGTAAGCTACAGCCCATGATAATAGTACTGGCGTTATGATTATTAGTAGTGGTATTAGGTAGAGTATTGTTTCTTTAATAATTATTATTGGTACTAATATTATTATCCCCATTATTATTCCAGTGATTACTAAGTTCTTATTCTTCCGTATTTCTTTTCTTAGTTCTTTCTTCATACTTTTCTTTTTTTCTTTAATCATTATTACTATGCTCGCTATTATTCCATAAACTGCCCCTATTATTAGGAAGGTTATTATGAATGCCAGGTATCCTTTCAGGTTTGTCATTGTGTCGCTGCTTATTCCTATTATTGCTCCTAGTCCTATCATTAGTTTCGCATCTCCTCCTCCGAATACTCTTCCGTAATAGAATAGGTTTCCTAACACCAAAAATATCCCTAGCCCTATTAGTCCTTGCATTATTACCCCCCATTCATTGGTTATTATGC
>PFDC01000084.1:0-232 GCA_002763035.1 Candidatus Pacearchaeota archaeon CG10_big_fil_rev_8_21_14_0_10_35_13
ATACAGCAATATTACCATTAGTACTAATAGTATAATTAGAAAAACCACTACCACACTTCAACAAACCACTATCATCATTAAATAATAATGAGTGAATAATACCAACGAATGGATAAATCATTAGTACCTTGCCATTCTTAAGATTATCAACCCACCAGTCAATAGTCTCATCAATCTGAGAGTTATAATCATTAACAAAAGCTTTGAAATCCCTAACCTTATAATCATACTC
>PFDC01000084.1:250-459 GCA_002763035.1 Candidatus Pacearchaeota archaeon CG10_big_fil_rev_8_21_14_0_10_35_13
CTGCCAATGAACAGAATCAATAATTCCTAAAGAAAATAAGTGCTTAATATTCACTAATAATCCACCATGATTAAGAGTCTCTTCATCAACCACCATCCTAACAACTACTTCACCAGTAAAACCCTTATCACGTATGAACTTAAGATTATCAACAACTCTCTTATAAGTACCAACACCACGATTAAAATCAGTAAGTTCCTCAGAACCAT
>PFDC01000084.1:476-865 GCA_002763035.1 Candidatus Pacearchaeota archaeon CG10_big_fil_rev_8_21_14_0_10_35_13
TTCCTCAGAACCATCAAGACTTACAAGAACCCGAGAAAACTTATTAGTATAATCAGAAGGGAGCTTATCAAGAAGCAAACCATTAGTCTGAATCATGAACTTAACACCCAAAGGTGATAAATCATCAATAATCTTAATGATTGAAGACTTCTGAAGTAAAGGCTCACCACCATAAAAAGTAACCGTATGTGACGAAGAATCTTTACTCCTAAGAAGAAAATCCTTAAGCTTACCAACAGAATAATTAATCTTGTAAGGAGTACTAAAATCCCAAGAAAACTTCTCATTAAGACTCATACCACCACAATCATCATTAAAGCCCTTCTGGTAACAATAACGACACTTAGAATTACAAGCAGTACTGGTAATGACATGAAAATGCATGATTA
>PFDC01000084.1:896-1571 GCA_002763035.1 Candidatus Pacearchaeota archaeon CG10_big_fil_rev_8_21_14_0_10_35_13
AAACATTGTCCTACAAAACTAAACCTCTAGAAACCAATCCCGTCCCAATTTTGTTAAACCCTAAAGATTTATAAGTACTTTATAGTAGTATCTTTATGGTTAATTATTCAAAAATTGTGGCAATCGGTTTAGGAATATTAGTTCCTAATTACTTATTGATGGCACTTGGTTTACAAGGTATATCAGGGTTTGTCAGTGAAAGAATATTAAACCAGGAACATCTTGATGGTGTTGTCAAAGAAGAAGCAAAAAAGTTAGGCCTGAATAATTTAGTAATGGGAGTATTCCGCGAAAAGAAAAGCTCGGCTTATAAAACACTTCTAGGTGCTAGGAGTTCGATATTATATGATACCGATAATAATGGTAACGCTGTTGCAATAAAATTTTTAGAATTAAAGGAAGGTTATGGGGCAAATAGGTCCGTAGTTAGACATGAATTATACCACCTAAAGAAACATCTTCCAAGAAAGAGAGAAAGTTTTTTAAAAGAAATGTTCTATGAGGAACCAACCGCTACAATCTACGAATGTTTTGGGATTGTATTATAAAAAGCTTTACATGTATTCATCATCAGAAGAACCACCACTACTAGGGTTATCAGCTTTTGGTGTATCACTAACAAAATCTTCAGTCTTGATGCTATTAATCATCTTCTTAAAATCATCAAAAGACTCT
>PFDC01000084.1:1619-3868 GCA_002763035.1 Candidatus Pacearchaeota archaeon CG10_big_fil_rev_8_21_14_0_10_35_13
CTCTCTAATAGTCAATCCAGGCTTACCACCAAAATCATCAAGTCTAACAGCAATGTCAGTCTGATCATTCTTCTTAATTTTTCCAAGATCTTTTTCCATAAAAAACTAAGAATTAAGAGATTTATAAAGATATTGGTAGTTACGATTTTGTTGAATAACTGTTGTTTGTTCAATAAGTAATGATCTTCATTAAGAATGAACGCCAAGTAGTAATTTAAGTGCTAAATAAACAAATCAAGTAATTAAGAACCAAAAATAAGCTTTTTACTAATACCCTTAAGAGTAACCCCAACAGCTCTCTCATAAGAATTTTTATCATCTTCAGGCCCACGAAGAAACTTGTGAATAGTTACCCTATCATTAAGTCTAACACCAAAACTTCTAACATCCTCCCAAAAAAAGTTTGCTGATTGAGAACCATCATCAAAATCCCAAGACTCCCTACCATTACCAAAACTTTTATCACCAACAAAAGTCTTAATACCAGAAAGACACGCACCAACAACTCTCCTATCATCAGAAGAATCAACATAAAGAGCAGTCCTACTACTCAAAGGAACTCTAGAATAAGGAGTATCCTCCCAAACTGCAACAATAACATCACCAGAACTACAATAAGACCAATTAGGAGAATAAGGAATATCAGACCTTATTGAAAGAAGGTTTTCAGTATCATTAAACATAAGAAAATAAATTATTAAAGGTATAAAAGGATTATTATCATCAAACATCAATAACTTCTCTTCCTACCACCACTACTCTTAGAAGGACTACCACGATAACCACTATTCTTACGAGGACCACTACTACTCCTATGAGGGCTATCACCACCACGATAACCACTACTAACCCTACGAGGACCACTACTACTCCTATGAGGGCTATCACCACCACGATAACCACTACTAACCCTACGAGGACCACTACTACGACCACTATAACTACCACTCCTACCAACACCATCCTTTTGAGGACGAGAAAAATCAGGAGAAAGAACCTTAAGGAATGGTAACTTCTTCTCCTTAATAACATCAGAATGATTATCAAAAACTCTCCTAAAAGAATCATAATCCCTATCACCAACAATACTAATAGCCTCACCACTCATACCAGCCCTAGCAGTACGACCAATACGATGAACATACTCTGAAGGAATCTTAGGAATATCATAATTAATAATCCTCATAACACCAGGAATATCCAATCCACGAGCAGCAACATCAGTACATACAAGAATCTTAACCTGCTCATCAGTAAATGACTCAATAACACTACTCCTACGATTCTGAGTCAAACCACCATGAATAGCAATAGCCTTAATACCCTCACGCTCAAGATTACGAGTAATAGAATCAACAGTACTACGAGTATTACAAAAAACCATTACTAAACCATCAACCTTATCATTACTAAGAAGATGAGCAAGCAAAGAAAACTTTAAGTGACCAGGAGAATCATAAAAGTACTGTTTAAGCTTTGTAGGATCAACAAATGATTCAACACTCAAAAGCTTAGGAGAATTCATATAAGCATTCTCAATATGCAAAGTATCAGAACTATTAGTGGCAGAAAATAATAATGTCTGCCTATGCTCCCTAGAAGGACAAGACTTAATAATCTTTTCAACATCATCCATGAATCCCATATCACTCATCCTATCAGCCTCATCAAGAACAAGAACCTTAACCTTATCAAGAACCAAAGTCTTCCTTTCAAGATGATCAAGAACTCTACCTGGAGTGCCTACAACAACATCAACACCTTCCTTAAGAATACGAATCTGACGCTCAATATCAACACCACCAAAAACTTCTAAGACCTTAAGATTCAAATGCTTAGAAAACTGCCTAAGACTATCAGCAACTTGCTCAGCAAGCTCCCTAGTAGGAGTAAGAACCAACGACTGAACCCCACAACCAGGAATTACCTTATGAAAAATCCCAGCACCAAAAGCCAAAGTCTTACCACTACCAGTAGCAGAACCACCAACAACATCCTTACCATCAAGAATTATTGGAATGCTAAGCTTCTGAATCTGAGAAGGCTCACTAAAACCTAATTCTTTAATAACCTTTACGACCTCAGCACTGAGGCCTAATTTCTTAAAACTTTCTACCATCTTAAACTAAATATTTTGACGAACTTACTCAACTAACATTAAAGAAACAGAAATTATCTGTTCCTATACGCATTAAGGTAAATAATCGTACAAATTTACTTATATGATATGATGATGAAAAGAGAGTTTA
>PFDC01000038.1 GCA_002763035.1 Candidatus Pacearchaeota archaeon CG10_big_fil_rev_8_21_14_0_10_35_13
CATAAGAAACAAACTATTTATGACTAACTGGCGAAGTCAAGGTAAAACAAATAGCATTCTGAGCACCAACAATCTCATACCCCCCCTCTAAAATCTTCACTGACGAATCAAAATCTTCAGTAAGAGTCCCTTCTTGAAACTTCTTTAAAGCAATTCTCCTATAAGCAGAAAAAGCCCCAGGGGTTATTGCAACAGAACCTATAACACTCTGAGATTTCCTTAAGAAATGGGTGCTGATACCATACTCAATTTTCTGAATATAACCTAATAATCTTTTATGTGACACCGCAACAATATTACCGGCAACTGCTCCGATATTCTCTGAAGAGAATTTGGCCATTATATGCTCGATTGCATTAGGATGAAGCCAGGAATCGGCATCAAGAGTTATAACAAATTTTGCATTAGTGTGCTTAAGGGCATTATTCATAGCCTTTGCTTTACCAGCATTTTTTTGATTTATTAGAACTAACCTAAAATGAGGATTTTGTTGCTTAAATCTTTGAACTCTCTCAGCAGTTAAATCTTTGCTTCCATCGTTTACAACAATAACCTCAAAATTGGGATAATTCTGGTGTATACAAGAATGAAGCGTCTTAGAAATTCCAACTTCTTCGTTATATGCGGGGATTATTACGGAGACAAAGGGTTTTTCTATAGAACATAAATCTTTTCTGTATAAATTATAGAGCACAAGTCTATACAATAAATAAGGGATATCAAATATTGCCCAAAATAATATTAATTGTGTTATCGTGATCATCTTCTTTTCGAAAGAGAATGAGCCATACTTTAATAATGTTGTCTAAGAGATCTTTATTTGCTACATAATCAACCTCGAGAATAGAAAATTATCTGACAGCAAAAAAGTAAAGTTTAGGTAATACTAAATTTATCGCTCAAAGAATAGTAAGAGTAATAAACCCTAAAAAGCTTGGGGAATAATGGAGAACGAATTAGTAACACCAGAATTCATAGCAGGAAACATAAAAAAATTCTCAAAATTCATAGCAGGACTAGATGAGAACGACAAAGTAGCACTAATAATCGACGAAGACCCTGACGGATTAACAGCAGGAAAAATGGCTGACGAAGCAATAAACGCCGATAAAATAATCTTTCTAGACCACATAGGACTAAACAAAGAATTAGCAGAGAAATTAAGAGATGAAGGAATAACAAAGATAATAACTGTAGACCTATCAATAAATGACGAAGAATTCATAAAAACAACAGAAGAATACGCAGAAAACCTACTTATAGACCACCACCAGATGAGTAATGATTGGAATAGTGAAAGAACAACATATATTAACGCACAAGGATTCTGCACAGCATACATAAGTTATTATTTGTTCTCAATAATAAAAGACTTAGAAGAATATGACTGGTTAGTAGCCATAGCATCAGCAGCAGACTACCAACACCTAAAGAATGAGTTGTGGATGAGAAAAGTT
Organism: Candidatus Pacearchaeota archaeon CG10_big_fil_rev_8_21_14_0_10_35_13; assembly: GCA_002763035.1. GTDB lineage: Archaea > Nanobdellota > Nanobdellia > Pacearchaeales > GW2011-AR1 > PFDC01. The sequence continues at coordinate 1,458 of PFDC01000038.1, forward strand.
TATGAAAAGTACGGAGAAGAATACTCAACTGACGCTAATAAGTTATCAAAGACCGGAAAATTCGGAGAAATTATAAGAACATTAGTAGGAGCAATAATTTACGCAAGAAAAGAAAGGAACCTACCAGAGATATTTAAGAATATAAACAAGAAACAAGAAACAATTAACAAACTAAAGATCTACGCAGATAAAGTACAGGAGGAGGTTGATGGGATAATCAGGAATTTTGAGAAGGAAAAAGAAGAGATTAACGGAAGATACTACTACGAAACAAAGATTCATTACCCAATAAAATCATTAATCTCAACCATTGCTTCAGAAAAAGAAAGAGAGAAAACACTAATATTAAGAGTTAAGAACAATGAAGACAAAGGACTAACAAAAATATCATTAAGAAACCAGGAAGGAAGAGAAGATATGAACTTATTAGCAAAGAAGCTAACACAAGGAATACCACGCGCAGGAGGCGGAGGACATAAAAAAGCATCAGGGGCGTACTACCCAGAAGAGTACCACGAAGAAATACTTAAAAGAATAAAAGAATTAGAATCCTTATGAAAATGAAGCCCGCAAGGAAAGACCTCGCGACACAAGAAAATCTTAAGATTTTCTGTTCAGAAGAATTCTACGAATTTTCTGTATCTAGAAAAAATAACATTTTATTATCTGTAAATCCAACCAAGCGTTTTAGTACTAAACATTAATGGTATTGCTCTAAAGTCATAAGGCCTAATAGATTAATCATTGTTCAACTTTATCCCAGAGGTAATATGAAAAATCTTTCAGAAAGTTTAAAAGCTTAGAATAACAAGAAAAATCATGGTAGAGAAAGAAGTGAACAAGAATATTAGATGGACAACAATAATATTCATAATAATAGTACTAGTAGCAATAATAATTACCTTCACAATTAAGAATGATACTACTGACGATAACCCACTAAAAGGGAAATATGCAATTGACAACAATATATCATGCACTGACGCAAACACGGAAGCACAAAGAATAGGAAGAGAAGAAGGAATAACCCCAGGATCAGTACTAGATATTGACTGTGTTATTGAATGCAAACTACAAAACCTAACATTCTTAGAATGGAAATGTGCAGCAAGCAAGTTCATATGTTATTGTAACCCTCCAGGAACCACAATAGTCAGAGAGTAAGAGTTATAAACGATTGATCACTATTAATTCTATGAAAAAAACATTAGCAGTACTAATGCTCTTAGTAATGATCGCATCAGTACTAACTGTTAGTTTAGTAAAAGCAGGTGAAGAAAAAAAGATCGTAGCTTACGACGATAGTGAAGGAATACTAGAGGTCGACGGTTCTGTAGACGTAGAAGTTGAAACAACTGTAGGAAAAGCACAAGATAGAGGAAGGGCAATAATAGCCTACGAACAAGAACTATTAGACAAGACAAGAACAAGAATAGAGAACAAGATAGACAACGCTAATCAGCTCAGAGAAAGAATTAGAGAAAGAGAACAAGAACTAAAAGAACAAATAAAAGACTTTAAAGAAGAGAAGAAAACAATGATTGAGAACCAGAACAGAGTAAGAGTAGCAGTACATGCACTTTTATCAATGGAAGGACTTGTTGGAGGAATAGGAAAAAACGTATCAGAAATAGCAAGAGAATTCAACAACTCAGAACAAGCAATCATCAGAGCTGAAGAAAGAATAGAAACAAGAAGTAAGTTCAAGAGATTTTTCGCAGGTGGTAATGAGGAAGCAGGGAAAGAACTAAAGAACCACGCAGAAAAGTACCAAGAAAGAATTGATTCATTAGAAGAACTAAAAAATCAATGTATAGACTGCGACGCAGAAACAATAATCGTGCTTGATGAACAGTTAGAACTACTGAAGGCAGAAAAAGTAAGAATAGAACTAAGAGCAGAAACAGAAACAAAGACCAAAGGACTATTTGGATGGTTATGGAAATAACCAGATAAAACAAGAATTATCATTTTTTTATTCTAATTCTTTAATCATTAAGACGGAAGTATACTAATTAGAGCAATAATACTTAAAAGGGAAGAATAGTTTGTTGAAGAGAAATGGGAGAAAATCCAAGAGGAAGAATTCTTAGAAGA
>PFDC01000048.1:0-1866 GCA_002763035.1 Candidatus Pacearchaeota archaeon CG10_big_fil_rev_8_21_14_0_10_35_13
GCGAAAGTCTGCAAGACGTGGCGAGGATTTTGCGAAGCAAAACCGCAGAGTTAATTTGGAATTTGTGGATGGTGGGAAAGCGCGCGTTTTATTTATATTCGATAAGTCTTTTGTGTGTTTCAATTATGTGGCTGACTGATTTTTTAAGTTCTTCAACTGAATCAATAAATCTCTTCTTTTCTATGAGATTTGGTTGAATTTTAGAAACTCCAAGAATTTTACCTTGTTTGACTTCGCAGGGTAGGGAGATTGATATATCCTTAACTCCGAGAAAATTATTTTTAACATAAAAAGAAACATGAATAACTTCTTTTTTCGAGGAGTTTAGTTTCTCAAAGAAATCTCTAAAATTTATTCCTGCCATTTTGTGAGGTATTCCGTGCTCTCTTATGTATTCCAAAAGTTGATTATCTACATTTTTTGATAATTCTTCATAGTCTTTTTCAGTTTTCAAGTTAATAAGAGGAATTGCTTTTCCGTGAGTTCCGATACAATATACTTTTCTTCCAAGAACTTTTTCATATCTTTTTGCATCAAGTTCCAATCCAAAACCAAGAACATTTTCTTTGTTTAGAATAACTCTTAAATAATTAGTTATCTCATCAACTGGATTGGTGACTACAATTATGGAGGTTTTTGGTGAAAAAGTTCTCAAATCCTCAATTAAATGAGTTATTGCACCTATGTTAAATTTTAATTCATCTTGTCTTACCTCATAGGTTGATCTTCTTTTGAAAAAACTTTCTTCTCTTGCGCTATCACTCATTCCAGATAAAGTGATGATTATGTAATCAATATCTTTCAGATTTTTTATTTCATCTACAACTTTAACTTTTTTATTGCCCAAATCATAAGAAAGAGATTTTGAACTTTTTGAGGTTCTTGTTCCAGCATAGGATGACCAACACCAAAATAAAGTCTTCCACCTTGCAAAACTTCTGTTGCTCCAACTAGCAAATTCTGAGTTTTCTCAAATAATTCATAATTAAATGGAACATCAGTTTCTAGAACTCTTGGAAGATTATTTCCAGAGCGAGGTCGAGCAATATCAAAAATATAGGTTTTTGAAGTTGGATCTCTGACTACAATAAAAGAATGATTGCCTAAATCTGCTGAAGGAGATTGTGCCTCAACTCCGCTCATATAAGAAGCAGAGTATCCATCTTGTAGAACATTCTGAAGTAGATAATGACCTAAAGAAGCTTGTTCTGCACACATTGCAACACCCTTTAAATCAGTTAGTTTCGCTTTGTCATCATGGAATTTAGCTTTTCTTTCTAAATCGCTTGGAGGACTTTCAGGTTTTACACCCATTAATGTTTGAACTTTTCTTTGAACTGTATTTGCAACAAAGAAAAGGTAAGGGTCAACTTTTGAATCTACTTGAGACAACCAACCTGTTACTGATTGTCTATGTTGCTCGTAAGCTTCTGAAATTTTTTGTGGAGAATGATAGTTGTCTAATTCTCCATTGAAACTATCAAAATCTAGGGCAATTTTGATTGTAAGCTCATCGCTAAATATAGAACCGCCAACAGGCAATTCTTGTCCTCTTTCTAGTCTATCTGCCCAAATACCCCTATATATATTTCTCATACTATTATAATGTAAGAGCTAGTATTTAAATGTTACGTTTTGTTACTACTCGTTGGTGTCAAATAAGTGAGGCGACAAACTCCAAATAAGGGGTGGGTGGTCGGGGGACTGACGGACATCAGGATTACGCCTAATCCCCGTTAAGTGACCCGAGTGGAGCATAGCGGAACGAGAGCGCAGCGTGGCTTGAGTTTTTCTTTTTACTTCTTTTTTAGATCAGCAAATAAAAACACTAAACCAATCACAAACCAAAAAATAACTTTTAGCCAA
>PFDC01000048.1:1885-13486 GCA_002763035.1 Candidatus Pacearchaeota archaeon CG10_big_fil_rev_8_21_14_0_10_35_13
AAATAGTTTGTGATTGTCTAGGTAAAAAGAAAAATTTCACTTATTTATGTTAGTTTCTCGGCTCCTCAAAATGAGCCTCGAATTTAGGATAAATTCAGAGGTGCGAGTTTCAGAGATGAAACGACAAGCAAAACCGAGTGGTTTTTCTGTTAAGAAAAATTGCGAAAAGTTCGTAAGTGTGTGTGGGTGGTCGGGGGATGGCTGAGAGAGATTTTACTATTTTTAGTTTAGTAGGAGAATTTTGAAATTTTGGCTAACAGGCTTTAGGCGAAGTTTAGGTCTTTAGGACCTGGAAAGCTCATTTTTTGGAGTTTTGAGATAACGATTCAGAAAATTGATGATTTTTGTTGTAATTAATGAGTATTCACTAAGATATTTATAGAATAATTAACTAATAATATAATGGCATACATACCAGTAGACTGGAGAAATTCTCTAAGAAAAGAATGCCGTAGAAGAAGGCATAGTGAAAGAACAGCAGAAACATATATTCACTGCATAGAAAAGTTCTTTGCATACAATAATAAGACTATTGATAAAGCAAGCAAGAAAGACGTGAAAGAATACTTAACACAACTAAGCGAAAAAGGACTATCAGGAAGCACACTAAACGTCAATCACATGGCATTACGCTTCTTGTTCCAAGAAGTACTAAACAAGAAGATAAGGATAGACATAAAATACAGCAAAACACCAAAAAGACTACCAGAATACCTAACAAAAGAAGAAGTAAAGAGGCTGTTAGGAAAAATCACTAATTGGAAGCATAAACTAATGATAGAAATGCTTTACGGAAGCGGAATAAGAGTAAGCGAACTAATAAACATGAAAATAAAAGACTTAGTACTAAATGAAGGATACGGATACGTAAGAAACGGAAAAGGAGGAAAAGACAGAATAATAGTATTACCAAGAATAGTAACAGAAAAAATAAAGAATCTAAAAGAAATAGAAGGACTAGAAGAGGAAGACTACCTGTTCATAAGCAATAGAAAGAAAAAATACTCAGTAAGAAGTATACAACAAATAATAAAGAAGGCAGCAAGGAAAGCAGGGATAAAGAAAAGAGTACACCCGCACACGATGAGACACAGCTATGCAACACACCTAATAGAAAGAAATCACGGAATAAACGAAGTACAAGCACTACTAGGACATAAAAGCCCAGAAACAACAATGATATACATTCACGGAAACAAAGGAAGAATGATAAATATCAAAAGCCCACTAGAAGAATAATCATAAATCATAAGTTAATTCCACATCACCACTCTTAAGCTTACATTGACACGCCAAACGTTTGTTACCCTCAATATCAACACCCATCATTTCTTCAGCACTTGTTGGAGAAGTAAGATTCTCAGCACCATTAACTACTTCGACCTCACAAGTACCACAAGTACCTTCCTGACAAGAGAATAATACCCCTAAGGATTCACAAGCATCAATAATGGAACCACCATCATCAACAAAAACTTCATCACCACCGATTTTAATATTACCCATCAGATTATCACCCCAGAACTAATAGAACTAACCTTAAAACCATCAACTTTAGAGTAATCAAGAACATTACCCCTAACAAGACCAAGATTACCATTACCCACGATAACACGAACATCAGGATTATAAGAACTAATAAATAAAGATTCAGAAGTAGTCGGTGAGTCATTAACGAACTTAAAACCATAATCAACACAACCACAAGAACTACTATCACAAGAATGTTTAACCACCAACTTAAGAAACTTATGAGCTTTACCTTCAGACTCCCTCATTTTAGAAACATTAATAATGAACTTTGAAGCCTCAAGGCTAATAACCAAACCACCCAAAGAATCATCAGAAATAATAAGATTAAGCTCCTTAAGAGCATCATTAAGTTCTTTCTTAGTAAAACCATGACCAACAAAACCCTCCTCTAAAGACTCAAAAGCATTAGCATAACAACCAACACAATGAAGACCACGATTCATAAGAGCATCAGCTAAAAGCTCAGCCTTATCAGGAAAAGAATCAAAAATTTCACTGATAGTCAAATCCTTAGTAATCTTATCAGCCATGAAAAGAGAAAGTATTAAAGGGTATAAAAAGTTTACTATAGTGAATTAAAGGCTTATAAACTGTTAATTAGTGATATATCCATAATGGCAAGACAATCTCCGATTAGAGGTAACATAGTGAGGTTACGATTAGGATTTGATAGGCAAGCCCATAATCCTACGGAGAAATTCTTTGAATTAATGTACAGGGAAGCTTCAGCTGTTAGTTCAAGTAATAAACCGGGAGTTTATCAGTTGCCGGGAGTTTACTATTGGCGTGGAGCAGTAGTATCACAAGGATTTCTTATGAATGAAAACCAACCCACTGGAGAACAGTATCATCCAGATTCAATTGATTTTTTTATTGAAATACAAAAAGATGGATCTAAAGAATTATTGGATGGATTGGTGGAAACACTAGAATCTGAGATGCAGATTAAATTTAATAGAAGAACTGTTTCAAAAGCTTAAAAATAACAAAAAAGTTCCCTTAAATCTTACCAACAAGGTCAAGCCCAGGCTTAAGGGTATCAGCACCAGGAGTCCAATCCATAGGACAAACCTCACCACCATTCTCCTCAGCAAACTTAGCAGCTTGAAGCTTCCTCAAAAGTTCAGCAGTACTGCGACCAATATCATTATTATGAAACTCGAAAGCCTTAACAACACCCTCAGGATCAATAAGGAAAGTAGCCCTTAATGACAAACCACTATCAGGATCACCATCATCCGTAATCAAAGTCTCATAATCCGAACAAACCCTACGAGTAGGATCAGCAAGCATAGGGAAAGTGATTTTGCGGATAGTATCAGAATGATCATGCCAAGCCTTATGAACAAACTTCGTATCAGTAGAGACACTAATAACTTCGGCATTTAAAGACTTGAACTTCTCATAACTATCAGCTAATTTGCCAAGTTCTGTAGGACAAACAAAAGTGAAATCAGCAGGATAAAAGAATAATATAACCCACTTACCCCTGTAATCACTAAGGTTGATCTTCCTGACTTCATCACTACCACCAAAATAAGCATCCGAAGAAAACTCCGGAGCTTTACCATTAATTTTAATCATTTTAATAATCCTAATAATATTATGTTAACAATAGAACACCAGAGCTTATAAGTTTTATGGTGATGAAAATGAATTATTCATGAGTGATAACGCCAGAATTATCAGAATCAGAAGTGTTGAATAATCTAATTAAAAGTATTAACAATACTAAGAGTATCAGAATAATGATAACCCAAAGAACTGCTGACTTATCACTAAACTTACTAAGGAAACCCTTAATGGAAGCAACAACCCCACCAGTAATACCAGCACGATTATCAACAGCATTCTCAGAAGCAACAACAATATTTCTAGAAACAGCGAAGAATACTGGAAGAACTTCATCATTAAGAGTAGCTTTATAATAATGATAACCAGAAGGATCATAGTCATAAGAAGTAAAGAGGTCATGCCAAGAACCATTATAATAAGCCTTAAGAATAACATCAGCAGCAGAGAGGTTATTATCAACGAACCATTGTTTAGAAACACGGAATTTGATAATAATAGGATAGCTAATATCCGAAATATGAAGATTACTATAACTAAGAGACTCATAATGATAAACAGAATTATTAACTAATGAAGGAAGAGTACTAAGATCATCAGAAGAATAAAGATAAGTCACGGTTATAGAAGGGCTAAGGAAACTATTAGAAGCATTAACTTCAACTTCAGTAATAGAAGGACCTGAAACTGAAAACCTGAAAGTACCAACACTACCATTAGAAATACCACTAAGAGTAGAAGTATAAGAAAACTGCTGATTACCACTACCACCAGTACTACCGGAAGAAATGCCTGAGCTGCCACCTGAGCCACCACCGCCACCACCGCCACCTCCGCCACCGGAGCCGGTACTAATGATGAATGTTAGAGACTTATTAGCAAGATTACCAGAAGAATCATTAGCATAAACAAGCAAGGAATAAACACCATCAGCCAAACCAGATAATGTATAAGTATTATTGAAAGTAGTATTAGTAACACCACCATCAAAACTAAACCATGTAGTAGAAGGCTCATCAGTAGAGACATTGATAAAAACAGAACTTGTAGAGTAAGAAGAACCATCAGAAGGACTAATAACTGCAATTACAGGAGGAGTAGTATCAGAAAATGAACCAACCCGAGAAACAAGAACACTACCAACAATCTTAGTAACATAATTGTCCAGAGAATCAGAAGCAGTCATATTCAAAGTATAAGTATCATTAGAAAGCCCTGAAGGAATAGTAAAAATTAAAGGAATGGAAGAATTATCATTAAGAGAATAATCAGTAGTATTAATAACCGCGCCGGAAGAATTGTAAAGAACAAAAGAAATATTCAAAGGATACTCATCACTAACAAAAGAAATACTAAGATTGACTGAAGTACCATTATTCGAAAGAGACAATGAAGGAATTGTTAAGACAGAAGTTATATTTGGGGAAGTAATATCAGAAACACTAGTATTAACAACAAAAGAAACACTAGAAGAACCAATATTACCAGAAGAATCATTAGCATAAACAAGCAAGGAATAAACACCATCAGATAACCCCAAGAAAGTAATATTAGGAATGAAAGAAACATTAAAACCACCATTAATAGAGTACCAAAAAGTCGAAGGTTCATTAGAAGAAACCTCTAAATCTACGTTAGAATGATTAAATAATGAACCCTTAATAGGAGAGTAAATCGTGATTATAGGAGCAGTAGTATCAGAAGAGTTAGTATTATTAATAGTGTTATTAGAACCAAGAGAATTATTGAATAATACCAGCAGATTAATACGACTCTCAGGATCAACATAATTGACAGGGACTTTACTCGTCAAGGAAAGAACATAAAGACCAAGACTATTAGAAGTAGCACCCTTAACAACGTTCTGACGACCATTAGAATAACTTTCCTGACTAACTAACGAAAGACTGAGATTATAATAATCAATAACGAGGCTAATATTCTCGTAATAAGAAACGCCAGAAGTGTTAGTGGCGCTTGAAGAAACAGCCAAATAATCAGTACCATTAAGAGTAATAGGAGTAAGAGCAATATTGTCATAATAATAAACGTTAAGGTAGTTAGACTTAGAAACACCACGAACTATAGAACCAGCACTATCAATATCAAGAAGAGTGTAATAATCAGAAGCGTACTCCTTAATATAAGAACTAGACAAGTAATAATGATTATTAGAACCAACGACTAATTGAGAACCTAAGAACCTGGAACTATCAAGAAGGAATAATGAACCATTAACCCAGGAAGTAGTACCATTATCAAGAATCTTCATAAGAGTAAGAGTATTATTATCAGAATTGGAATTCTTAGAAACACCAGAAACAATAACCCCACCACTAATAACAGAAACTTCCTCAGCATTATCTAAAACACCAAAATCATAATAATTAACCCAACCAATACTACCATTACTTAAAACCTTAACAACAGTAGTATTCATATTAACACCAACATCACCACTCAAACCAGCAACAAACACGTTACCAGAAGAATCAAGAGCCAAATCACGAAAGTCCTTAATAACTGAACGACTAATATTAACCTGCATAGTTAAACTACCAGAATCATTAATAAAGAACAACATGATATTATTATCAGGACGATTATTATTACCATAACCAGCAACGACTAACAAACCATTGTTATAATCGAGGAGGTTAAGATAAGAACCCTTAGATAAAGAAACATTCCACAAAATAGCACCAGTAGAAGAATACTTTTTAACTAAAGAAGTATAACCACTACCAGAAACAAGCATCCCAGCACCGAAGAATGAACCATCACTGGAAGAAGGACTTAAGGAGTTAATAACCTCTGAAGAAGTAGAAGTATTAGTAATAAGAAGAGGGGTAGGAGAAACGGAAGGAGTGAGAATTAATAAGGCAAGAACTAACAAGAGTACTAAAGAAGAGGAGGATTTTAAGACAGACATTTTATCGTAATTAAATAATAGTTACAGCGTTTAAAAACCTTGTTATAGCAGGGAATTTCGCCGGTTAAGATGATGAGCATTACAAAAAGTTTAATAAACAAGGATAAGATAGTAATTATAAGAAAAGAGGTATAAATGAAGATAGTATTATGGAAAAAGTAAAAGTCTTAGGAATAATTTTCGGAATGATAATCATAATAAGTGATATCATCTGGTTAATGGGAAACAAAGTATTCTACCTATTATTAGGTGTGGGAGTAACAATAGGAGCATTACCATTCGTAGTACTAACAATCATTGAAACAGACAAAGAAAAAAACCTCGAAAGGATGTTCTTAGAATTCTCAAGAAATCTCGTAGAAAGCGTCAATTCAGGAACACCAATAAGTAAGAGCATAATAAACCTCAGAGGAAAAGACTACGAAGAACTAACACCATACATCAATAAGTTAGCAAACCAAATATCAATAGGAATACCACTACAAAAAGCACTAATCACATTGGCTAGAGAAACAAATAGCGGAGTGATTAGAAGAGCAGTAACACAAATAGGAGAAGCAGAAAGAGCAGGAGGGGACATAGGAAAAATACTCGAATCAGTAGCAAGAACAGTATCAGAAGTAGAAAAACTAAAAAAAGAAAGAAAAGCAAAGATATACAACCTAGTAGTACAAGGATACATAATATTCTTCGTATTCATAGCAATAATACTAGTAATGCAATACAGAATACTACCACTAACCTCAGAAATTACAGGTTACGGAGGACAGATAGGAGACATAGGAACAAAACCAATAGACACAGACATAATAACAACAATGTTCCTAGGACTAATAATAACCCAAGGATTCTTCACAGGAATAGTAATAGGAAAACTATCAGAAGGAAGCGCAAAAGCAGGGATAAAACATAGCTTCATACTAGTAGCAATATCATTCTTAATACTTACAGGAACAGGAGCAGTACTATGAATAGGAAAGGACAAATGCATATAGAAATGATAATATCAATGATAATATTTGTAGGATTCACAGCAGCAATATTCATAATAATTAATCCTTTGGAAAGAACAACACCAGACGTAGGAATAACAGAAGTAGTAAAGACTAACGTAATAGAAAACATGAGAGTCAGCCTCACAAGAACAGGAATATTAATCAACGACAGCATTAACTGCGCATACATAAAACTTAACCCTGACGAATTTATAGAAATAACCAACTCATCAGGAACAATAGTTAGTTCAAGAAAGTACGGAGGGAAAACTTACATTAGAGGAGGAGGTAAGGGATTCTTTATAGTTTATAACTCGGAAGAATTCAAAGACCATCCAGGATTCGACATACTGGCAGGATGTTACGAATCAACAAACTACACGATAAGCGCATCACAAAAAATCCCCGCAATATCAAATAAGAAGATTCTTACAATGAACAGTACTTACTGGAATAGTTATGATGACTCAAAAGAAAGATTTGGAGTACCAATAAGCGAAGATTACGGAATAATAATAGAAAACTCCTTAGGAAAAGAAATAGTCAGAGCACTAAGAACACAAACAACACCAACAAGAGTAGGAGTTAAAGAAAGCAACGAACTAATGGTTTATGAGGATGGAAGCATGGAATACGTAAATGTTAAAGTCCTCACATACTAAAGAATAAGAAAATGATAATAATCAAGAGAAAAAACAAGAAAGGAGTAGTAAGAGTAATAGAAGCAATAATTTCGGTAATGCTAATAGCAATAGTAGTACTATTACTATACCCAAAAACCACAGCTAGTAACGCACAAAAAGAAAACACTGAAGCAATAATCAATAGTGGCAAAGGAATAATCGAACAAATGAATAATAACCAAGAATTAAGAGAAGAACTAATAATGATGAGTTCAACAAACACCCCAAGTAATAAAGTTAAAAGTTTCATAGAACTAAGAATAAAACCAGGATTAGACTATGAACTAAGAGTTTGTGAAATGAACAACGTATGTGGACCTGCACAATACAGAGAAGAAGTATACGCAAGCGAAGGAATAATCAGCTCAACACTAAAACAATACACACCAAAAAAAATTAAATTATTCCAATGGCCTAAAACATGAATAAAGAAAAAAAGGGTTGGGAATACCTAAGCCATACAGCAGACATAAAATTCAAAGCTTGGGGTAAGAGTTTAGAAGGAGCATTCAAGAACGCAGCACTAGCAACTATAGGAGCAATGACTGATGATGAGCTTACTGGAAGAATAAAGAAAGAAGTAGTAGTTGAAGGAAAAGACTACGAAAGCTTACTATACAACTTCTTAGAAGAAATAATATACCTATTAGACGCAGAAGAACTAATAACCACAGAAGTAAAGAACATAGTAATAAAAACAGCAAAAGATAAGTTAACACTAAACTGCACATTCATGGTTAATGACAGCGGAAGATACGAATACAAAGAACACATAAAAGCAATAACTTATAACGACATGGAAATAACTAACGACAAAGAAAAATGGACCATACAAGTAGTACTGGACGTCTAATCACCCTTAACATGACGGTAACTATCACTCTCAAAATGCTGAGTAGAAATTTCTAAGATCTCACTCTTATCAGCGAGACCAAGGAATTGGTGAGGAGTATTCTGAGGAATCCTTACAGTATCACCAGGACTCATAACGATTTCCTTAGGAACCCCAGGATAACCATCAGGATACAAATCAAGACGAATACTACCACTCAACAAAAAGAAAGTTTCATCCTTCAACTTATGATAATGAATACTACACCTCTTACCATTTAACAACTCAAGAATCTTACCGCAATAACCAGGATTATTAGCAATCCACAACTCACGACCCCAGCCCTTAGGATGAACCTCAGGAGTGTAAACTTCACAAAACTTGCCATCAAGAGGATTATCCATGAATGATTAAGGGAGAAGAACTATAAAAAGTTTTATGTAAAGAAAGTGATAATGAAAAGAATTATTTTATCTTTTTATCAAATACTTTGTAAAGAGTAAAAGCAAAATATGGCATGATTAAGAAGAACAAAAACTCCTCAATTGGCAAACCAAAAAATCTCAACCCTAAAAGACCATTACCAGGAAAAACCCAGTGCTGTCTCCAAGTAGCAAAATAATCCCAAACCATACCTATAATGAATATGGTAAGTGTAGTAAAAACCCTCTCCTTAAGAGAATGATAAATGCGCACACGAAACTTCCACTCAAGAAAAATACTTACAATAAAAAAAAACACGAGTATCAAAAAGTATTCCATGAATAAGCAAATAAGAAGGACTATAAAAAGTTTTAGGAAAGAAAAAGAACACATAAATCTTTATAAGAAAAACCACCATAAATAATGATTATGGGAAGACAAAACATGTTCTTTGGAGGAGGACAATATAATCCTAAGACTAACGGGCCACTTGAGAGATATTTAGAAACTCATGACGGAAGAACATCATTCCCATTATTCAAGGGATGGAAACATTATGAGATGTTGTGGGATAGGGGATACTTAGAACCAGGGATGAGTGTTATCAGGCTAATGTGGAATGACGGAAGAGAAGACGAACACTTCTTAGTAATGGGAGTGAGAGAGATTGAAGGAATGAGTGAGTTACAAGCACACGCAGGAAGAGAAGGAACACAAGACCCTAAAAGAATTCTATCAGAAAAGAACTGCCCGCCATGGGAAGCCCACAGCCTCAACAGAGAACCAACACCAAGATAGAAGAATGAAACAAACCAAAACCCTTAAATCCCCTAATTACCAAAGATAATATTATGGAAGAAAAAGAAAAAATCACTCTAAAAAAAATTAATGATTACGAATGGGAAATACCAAAAACCGGAGGTATGAAAGTACCGGGAAGAATATTCGCTAGCGAAAAATTAATAGAAGCAATAAAAGAAGACCAGAGTTTAGAACAAGTAAGGAACGTAGCAATGCTTAAAGGAATAATAGGGAAGAGCATTGCAATGAGCGACGCCCATCGCGGTTATGGTTTTAGTATTGGAGGGGTAGCGGCATTTGACATTGATAAAGGGATAATAAGCCCTGGAGGGGTAGGATACGACATAAACTGCCTAGAAGGAAATACTAAAATACTTAACGAATTGGGGTACTGGAAAATGATAAAAGATTACAATGAGAAAAGCATAGACTCTTTAGGGATTCTAAATAAGAAAAATAAAGAATTTGACGATGCCAAAATAAAACTGCTTATGAAGAGAAAAGCAGACAAGATTTTGAAGATAAGAACCAAATCAGGCAGCGAAGTACTAGCCACAAAGGAACACCCGATATTTACAAAGAAGGGAATGGTAGAATCAGAGAGTATTAATAAAGGAGAAGATGTTTTGCTTTATCCATTTGAAGGGGTAGAATATGAGGCGCCAAAAAAAGAATTGTTAATAAGTGATGAAGACATTGACGGACTGAATAGAACCCCTACTTCAAAGTTGCAGATAAAGAACAATTTGAGAAAATTAGGATTATTACCACTATATTCAGATAATACTAAAATTTCAATGATAATACGCATCATGGGGTTTGTATTTGGAGACGGAAACTTATCAACAGGAAAAAGCGACCAAGTAGGATTTTACGGTAAAGAAGAGGATCTTAATACCATAAGAGAGGACTTAAAAAAAATAGGGTTCTCATCAAGTTTATACTCAAGAAAAAGAAATCACCAAATGAAAACGCAGTACTCATCATACGAATTTGAAAGAACTGAAAAATCACTCCGCAGCCCCTCTAGCTCTCTAGCAGTGTTATTGAACCTCCTAGGAACCCCCGCTGGAAATAAAGCCCTACAAGACTACCAAATTCCAGAATGGATAATGAGATCACCAAAATGGTACAAAAGACTATTCATAGCAAGTTTATTCGGAGCAGAATTATCAACTCCAAGGACCATGACTAATCACAAGTTTAACATGTACGGACTGATTTTCTCATTAAACAAAAGAGAACCACTACATGGAATTTCCTTTGTGAATCAAATATCATCTATACTTGATGAGTTCGAAATTAAAAATGTACTAATAAAAAACAGGACAGACGAACTTAACGGAACAAAATCAACAAGAATCAGATTGATGATTTATAATACCCTTGATAACTTGATTAGATATTTCACTAGAATAAATTATGATTACAATAAGAAAAAAAGAAAATTAGCTAATGCCGCCACAGTCTGGCTAAGACTCAAGGAAAGAATACTACACCTTAGAGAAAAAACGATGAATAAAGCAAGAAAAATGAAAGGAGAAGGTTTTACTAAAGGTTATATAATTCAGACTTTAAGCGGGAGATATACTAATAAATATTTTATTGATAAATCATTGTATCAAAGTAATTACGGAATAACAGGCAGTAGAATTGCATTCCGCTTTATGTCTTTTAATGAATTTCTTAATGAGAGGTGTTACGGAGAACAAGGATTCATATGGGACAAGATTGAAGATATAAAGGAATTAGAACACAACAATCTAGTTTACGATTTTAATATGGATGACTACAACCATAACTTCATAGCTAATGGACTAGTCGTATCAA